>CAZDMG010000081.1:0-11093 GCA_964506655.1 uncultured Gemmatimonadaceae bacterium | reverse complement strand
GTCGTGCACGCAGGTTGCCGGATTTCTGTTGGTTCGCCAATGCACTGAGTACAGCTGCGGTCTCGTCAACCGGTGTCGCAATGACAATTGCATCTGCGTCGCCAATACCCGGGAACCCGGCAGAGGAAGCGCCTGACGGATGCGGTGCCATTATCACCGCTTCTTCGAGCGCACTGACAACGCTGTCGGGATCGCGGTCATATCCGATCACACGCACACCGGTGGCAGTGATATCCCTGGCCATCGAGCCGCCGATGAGGCCGAGCCCGATGATCGCCACCGTACCAATGACGGGTGATGCCTCTTCTGTTGCTGCATTCATGAAACGGTCCGGAACCTTGTACAAACAAAAAAGGCCCGTGGAGTATCCACGGGCCGGAGGGCAGCTGTTGTCTTTTCTGTAGCGCTTTTACATTCGCACGCGACAACTGCTACGCCCACCGACCCGGGTGGCGTAGTAGTACACGTACGAATAGTTCTGCGCGAGAGTGTAGCTCATCCTTAATTAGTACCCGGTTATGACCCTTCCTGTCAAGCAGGTGGATGAGTCTGTGCCATACCAACGCTTAAGTACCAGTGAAGGTACGCGTGCTCTGGCGTCTGTTCCGTACAGTTGGCAGGGGGCGGAAACGCCTGTCAGTGCGATGTCTTCCGGTATTGCCGTACCGCCAGCGCCATCACGGCGACTCCCGCAACACCCAGCCCGGCCAGTGTCTTCCATACCGCCTCGATTCCCGCGCCGCGAACAAGAACTGAACGCATCACCCATACAAAGTGGCGAACGGGAGTTGCAGCACCCACCATCTGCGCCCAACGGGGCATCGATTCGATCGGAGTGAACATTCCACTCATCAGCAAATATACCATCAGGATGAAGAACGCCACGAACATGGTCTGCTGCTGAGTACGCGTAATCGTACTGATCCAAAGGCCGATGCCCAGAGCCACAACCAGATATATGGCAGCTCCGAGAAGTACCACCCAAACCGGACCGTTAACTGGCATGCCAAAGAGAAAACGTCCGGTTGCGAGACCAGCCGCGAACACCACCATACCGGAGAGCCAGGAGGGTATCAGCTTACCAGCCAGGAACTGTGTACGTGAGATGGGTGTCACGTTCATCTGCTCCAACGTGCCCTGCTCACGCTCACGCGCAACATTCTGCGCAGTGATCAGCGTCCCAATGATTGTTATCAGCGACACCAGGATCGCTGGTATCATATAATGCTTGTAGTTTCTGGTCGGATTGAACAGAAGACGCGTGCTAACATCCATTGTCCGGGTTGTAATGTCACCGGTATATCCGCGTGCGAAATCTGCAATAATGGCCTGCGCGTAACCTGCCACCAATCCGGCTACCGCACCCTCTTCCGCATTAAGCGAAAGCTGCAAGGAAGCTTTCTTCCACCGCACCAGCTCCTCGCCGAAGCCATGTGGCACATGCAGCACAACCGAAGCACGCTGCGCCAGCAGTTCACTTTCGGCTTCGGCCGGAGACGCCGTTACACCAACAACACGGAACTGACCGCCTGCCTCGAGCTGACTCCGCAACGCTGTTGACACGACACTCCGGTCCTGATCCACAACCACAACCGACGCACGCCCGATCGTGAACGTTGCTGCGTTGGTGAGTACGATAAGTTGCATCAGTGGAACACCCAGCATCTGAACAAGGGTAGCCCTGTCCCGTACAAGCTGTATGAACTCCTTCCAGATGAGATAGCCGAGTGCCTGCATGAGTCGTGGGCTATGAGAGCCGTACGGAAAGGCGGCGGATACCGACAACCAGGAGAACAATTGTGAAGCCTGCCAGGACCGCAGTTTCGCGCCAGAGTTCTGCAAAGCCCAGCCCTTTCAGCATGATCCCGCGTGCAATCACAATGAACCACCTTGCAGGCACAACGTTGGCAAGAAGCTGAAGCACTTCCGGAAGCGCCGCAATCGGGAAAATGAACCCCGACAGAAGCAGGGTCGGCAACATCAGGCCGCCGAGCACTGCCAGCATCGCCACCCGCTGACTCGATGCGATTGTCGAAATCAGCACACCCACTGCCAGTGCGCTCAGGATATACAGCATCGATTCGGCCAGCATAAGGGACACACTGCCACGCAACGGCACCTGAAACACCAGCTTGGCGACACCGAGCACAAGCAGCACATCCAGGAAGGCCAGCAGGATGTATGGCGCAACTTTGCCTATAATCACCTGCGAAGGTCTGAGCGGTGAGACAAGGAGCATCTCCATCGTCCCCATTTCTTTCTCGCGTACGATCGTGATGGCCGTCATGAGCGCCGAAACGATGATGAGCACGTACGCGATAAGCCCCGGCACAAAGAGATTTACGCTTTCCAGTGTGGGGTTGAAGCGCATTCGGGTAGTTACGTTGATTCCGGGAAGTGCGGCAGCAGCACCCCGTGAGAACTGATCTTCCCCCCAGCGTGAGAGTATCGCCAGCGCATCGGCTTGCATGATCCCGGCAGTATTGGGATCAGAGCCATCGGTGACGATCTGTATCGGAACCGCGCCCGCTGAATAGAGTTTGTCGCCGAAGTCTGTGGGAAAAACGATCGCCTGGCTGACTTGCCCGTTCCTGAAGAGCCGATCGAGCTGAGCAATGTTTGTCACACTCCCCTGTATCACGTAGGTCCCGCTCGCTGCCTGAAACCGGGCGCGCACGGAAGCAGTTGCGGCATCAGGTATCGGCTCGACAAAGGCAACACGAATACCGCTCACGTCCGAGCGCACCGCATAGCCAAAGAGCAACACCTGAGCAACAGGCATACCGATAAGGATCAGCAGTGTCTCCCAGTCGCGGAGAATATGGCGCACTTCCTTCACAACAAATCCGATGAACGCCTTCACACGGTCCCTCCGTGTCCGTCTGTACTTCCGCGCGCGAGCCGCACAAAGAGTTCGTCGATGGTTGCGGCTCCCGATTCACGCTTCACTTCGTCCGGTGTCCCGTACGCGGCTATCCGCCCATCCACCATGATGGAGAGTCTGTCGCAGTACTCCGCCTCGTCCATGTAGTGAGTGGTGACCAGAACTGATGTACCCGCGGCGGCAGTTTCATAAATCATTTCCCAGAACCTGCGCCGCGTAATCGGATCGACACCACCTGTTGGTTCGTCGAGGAATACCACCGATGGGCGGTGCACCAGTGCAACCGAAAACGCGAGTTGCTGCTTCCAGCCGAGTGGCAATGAACCTACGGCGGAGTTCTGATATGCGGAGAGTCCGAGCCTTTCAAGCAGGCTGGCACGGCGTTCTTTGATTTCGGAGCGGCTCAGGCCGTAAATGCCGGCGAAGAGGGTGATGTTCTCGCGTACGGTGAGGTCGTCGTAAAGCGAGAACCGCTGGCTCATGTAGCCGATGCGTCTCCTGATTTCCTCCGACTGCACACCGACTCTGAGCCCTGCCACCCAGGCTTCCCCTTCCGTTGGCTCCAGAAGCCCGATGAGCATGCGCATTGCGGTTGTCTTCCCTGCTCCGTTTGCACCAAGGAAGCCAAACACCTCACCCTCTTTGACATCGAAGGTGATGTTATCCACTGCCGTGAAATCACCGAAGCGGCGTGTCAGCCCGCGGACGTCGATGGCGAGTGTCATGTCAATAACATGAATGCGTCTTCAATTGTGGCAGCTATGGGTGCAGCCGTGGCAGTTACGCCTTGTTGCCGGAGCCAGTCGTTCAGCTCTGCTGCACAATGTGCGGCGTCCGTGTCTGCGCGAACATCCGTGAAATGCAACTGCGTGCCGAACGGCCACACGGAATGCGCAAATGGGTGCTGCCGCAACAGCTTTACCAGCGCGAGACGGTCGCCACCATTTACGCCGAGCAGTGGCAACGGGTAGCCGCCTCTGATCTCTGCCGGCGATGCGGTCTGCAGTATCCGCCCCTGCTGCATCAGTGCGACGCGGTCGCAGCGCGAAGCTTCGTCCATGTAGGAGGTGGAAACAACAATAGTGAGTCCGTCTGAACGGAGCCGCGCAAGGAGATCCCAGAACTCGCGCCGCGATACCGCGTCCACCCCGGTTGTTGGTTCATCAAGGAACAGGATTTCGGGCGAGTGAACAAGCGCACAACAGAGCGCCAGCTTCTGTTTCATTCCGCCGGAGAGTGCACCTGCACGCCGCTTCGCAAACGGTGCGAGCTGACGGTAGATCGGCTCAATGATGTGCATCCCTGTCTCCACAGTCGTACCGAAAACGGATGCATAGAACGTCAGATTCTCAAATACCGACAGATCGGGGTAGAGAGAGAATCGACCGGGCATGTAGCCAACTTTGCGCCTCAGCTCCCACAGCTCCTTAACCGGGTCCAGGCCAAGCACCGTCGATTCACCGGCGTCCGGAGTGTAGAGTGATACCAGAATACGGAAAAGCGTTGTCTTGCCGGCACCATCCGGGCCGATAAAACCAAAAATCTCACGCAGTGCTATGCTGAAGCTTACATCGTCAAGCGCGATGGTTTCGCCGAATCTCTTTACGAGCCCACTGGCTCTGACAGCAACCTCTCCGGCGCTGTTCATTTGCTGTGCGCAGTGATCACAAGCTCACCGGGCATCCCGATTTTGAGTGAGCCATCGGGGTTGGGGACCGCGACCTTTACAGCGTAAACCTGCGTTACCCGCTCTTCGCGGGTCTGAATCGGTGTGGGTGTGAACTCAGCCTTCGCAGAGATCCATCGTACCTGTCCCTGAACGGCCCTCAGCGTTCCGCCGGGGGCGTCCACCTGCACCGTGATGTTATCACCAGTGCGTACCATCGACAGCTGGTTCTCCGCGACCCATGCCCGGAATGTGAGTGTATCGAGCGACGCAATGCGTGCGATGGGAGTGCCGGGTTGTACGAGCTCGCCGTGCTCCACGTAACGGGCAAGTATTGAACCGGTAACGGGTGCCACAATGGTGCTTCGGCGTATCCGGTCGGCCAGCACAGCCATCTGTGCGTCGATAGTACCGAGTTCTTTTGAAACGGCAGAGCGTGCGGCCTGAGCTGCTTGCTTTTGCGCATCAAGTGTTTCCAGGTCGCGTGTGGCGCGGTCCATCTGCTGAGTTGTGGCTGCGCCGGATTCCGTGAGTCGTGCTGTGCGCCCGTATTCGCGACGTGCGATTCCGAGTTGCACATCCAGGACTCCCAGTTGCGCATCAGCTTCGACCATGCGGGCCATGATTGTGGCGCGCCTGGCATCGAGTTCGCCGCGCTGGAGTGCCAGCTGACCGGTGTCAACAACCGCCAGGACATCACCGGCAGCGACACGGGTGCCTTCGACGAGTGCGATGATGATGAGTCGCCCGGGAGTCTCCGGACTGATGACTGTTTCAACGGCTTCGAATGTGCCGTACGCATCCGGTTGCTCTTCACTGCAAGCCGTGAGGAAAGCGGCCGCAGCCGCTATAAACAGTGTTCGTCTCATTGTTGGCTGCCCTCTGTGTGGTATACGCCACGGTCTTCTATCGCGCGTACCTGCGCGAACACCATTTCAATCCGGTGCCGCTCACGTGTAAGCCGTGCATCAGCGAGTTCCGTGCGGAGCTTCACAGCATCAGCTGCTGTTATTGTCCCCTCACGCCGTCTGGCTTCGCCTTCTGCCAGTGCGACTTCACGGAGTACCGCGATCTCCTCATCAATGCCGAGCTGGATGCGAAGCCGGTTTGCTTCGGCATTGGATGCAACGCTTACCCGGTACCAACGTTCGTTCATGGCTTCCTCTTCTGTGTCCAGGATCTTCTTCTGCAATTCATTTATTTCACGGCTTCGTGCAGTACCGCCCCAGTCAAACGGCTTCCATTCCACCTTGATACCGGCCTGCCACCAGGGCGCCATATCCGGGTCGAACTGATTAAGCCCCGGTCGCCCGACACCGGTGGAACCGAACAGCACGAGTCTCGGCCGGCCTTCCGCACTCAGGAGCGCGCTCTGGGCGTCCACACGTTCCCTGCTCCTCTGATAGAGGGCGTTTTCCGGACGATAAGGAAGCAGAGCTGGACTCAAGCGGTCCTGTACTCCCTCTGACCAGTCAGGAATTGCGAGTTTGCTGCTTGTGGTCACTTTGATACCTGTGAGGTTGGTCAGCATCTCAGCAGTTGATGTCTGTTGTGACCGGACTTCTTCAATTCGGGAGAGAATATTCAGGAACTCAATTTTCACAGCCGCTGAATCACCCGGTGTAGCAACGCCTTCCCTCACCCGCACACGCGTATCTGCGAGCAACTGTTCAATGGAAGCTGCTGCCAGTTGAAGCTGATCCTCCGTGGCCTTGAGAAGCGCCAGGGAAAAGAAGTTTTGCGTTACCTCGCTCTGTAGTGGCCGAAGAGCTACATCCAGCGCAGCCTGACTTTCAGCACTGCTCCGCTGTTGCAGCTGCGAGCGTTTGCCGCTTGTGCCACCATCGTAGAGGAGCTGTGAAACAGTTACAGCAGCACTCCACGTGTCTTTGGGCGGAATCGGTGGATTGCCGGACGGGAGCGCCATGCTGAGATGCGTAATGTCGCTCAGATGACTGTTGTTGCCAGAGAATGCGAACGACGGTCGGTTTGCGTATCGGATGGATTTCAGGCTGGCACCGGAGATCTTCTGAATCATGTCGCGCTGAGCAGAACGCGCATCGTGCATACGCGCTGCCCGTTGCAGTTCCAGCAATTCAAGAGGCCGTGTGGAATCGGCGCTCTGTGTTGCAGCTGTGGCGGGGATTGCGGCAGAGAGGAAGAGTGCGGCCGCGGACAGTTGGTACGCGATTGGTGTCATGGTCTGAGTCCGGCCAGTAGAAAATCGACAGCAGCAGTACGCCGTTTTTCAATGAAGTCTTCAAAACCCCCGCTCGCGTCAGCAAATAATCGCTCGAGCATGGGCTTGATAATGAACGGGAACGCGGTGATGCCAAGCAGCAGAGTAACGAACTGGAGCGCATCAATTCTCCGTATCTCACCGCAGGCTGCAGCACTGTCGAGCTGAGTCTGGAGCTCGCTGAGCATGGCTGGCCCTGCTGTGGCAAGTCGATCGGAGAGGATTCCCGGATTGGCAAACATTTCAGCAGCGACCAGCCCGGGCATGAACGGATATTCCCGGTACGTGTCCAGCTGGAATGCAACGACCTGCCGTACTTTCTCCGCGATAGAGAGTTGTGAGTTCCTCAGCAGCGAAAAAACAGCAGGGAATACACGCGCATGTATCCCGAGGAGAACGGTGCGCGCGAGTTCATCCTTGGTACCGAAGTAATAGTGAATGAGGGCTTTGTTGACATTGGCCTCATTCGCTATCTCCATGGTCCGGGCAGCTGCGATCCCCTTCCGCGCGAAGACCCTGTTGGCGGCGGCGAGGATTTTCTCCCGTGTTTCGGTTTCTTCAGTTTTCTGGATTGTATTAACCACTTGCCTTAACCATTTAGTTAAACCGTACGGTTAACAATACTGACGCAAATACCCAGGCGCAAGAGGTTTCTGTTATCCTGGGGTCAGAGCGACTCCAGCAGCTCCGACATCAGCTTCCAGTCGCCGGCAGTGCGGTAACGGAGCTTCCCATCCCGGTCGATCATCCCGGTAAGCGGGACATGGGCTATATCGCCTGTGAGTTCATCACGTGAGATACTTACCTCCCATGCCGCAAGGACGCCCAACACTTCGTCTACAGAGCCGCTCAGAACATGATCACCGGGCCCAAGTTCCCACTGTTCGGCGATGGTTTTAAGCCTGGACGGGGTATCCCGCCACGGATCCACGGTCACAATGACAATCGCGATATCGTCGGCATTGAGGTGCTGTCTGGCATGATGCAGGTCGTGCACAATCATGGGGCAGACGGTGCCACAGTGCGCGAACGCAAATGTCACAGCCACCCGCTTGCCGCGCAGCGATTCAAGTGAAAAAGGTTCGCCGTGCTGATTTTGAAGCGCCAGCGACGGTACCTCACGCGAGAAGTACGCTTCGGAGACATCGTCGGTAAATGCAGCAGGTACAAAGAGCGCTGCATCGGTGGACCTGAGGGCGGTCCGGACTCTCTGTCCGGCAGCACCCAACCCAAAGGCAAGCAACAAACCGGTTGCAACCATTGCGGACCTGCCGGCAAACGACGACCTGAGCCACGCGAGGTCGCGCATCAGTTCGTGCCGCCAACCTGCTGCCAGCACCGCCATGAATCCAACAGGCTCGCCAATCAGCAGGATCCAGCCACCGGCGTGCGGAAGCCCGGTGGCTGTTTTCCCGAAACATGCTGCACGGGTGCGCAACACCCACTCCGGAACATCGTCCGGAACAGGCCAAAGCGCGAACGCCCACCATCCAACTGAAACAAGGATTATGAAAACCAGAGCGGTCAGTGCCGCACCGCCCCGCGTCCGCGCTTCGGTCATGCCTTACCCGATCTTCCAGAGGAATGAGAGCATCTTCCAGTTCGTGAAGTAGTAAACCACGAACGCCACGAAGAAGACGGCAACGAGAATGATCGTGCCGGGTGTTGCCCCCATGATACCACGCTTCTCGTCGTGCAGTTCCTCATTGATGCGATCAGCATCGGGGAGATGCACAGGCGGATTCGTAAGACCGTTTGGAAGTCCTGCGATTGCCTTCCCTGTTTCCCACGTCGTGAGCTTCTCGCCGAAGAATACAGACGTAACAGCGATAAGAATAAAGCTCAGCGCACCGACAACAGCGATGATACCACCGATGCCGAGTACTGCGAGTGTGATATCCACTGCGGGGCTGAACTGCACATCAAACGCAGCTCCCGAGAATGAGATATCCCAGTGACGGCGCGGTACACCGAAGGTACCGGACATCATCATCCCCATTGCAAGCGTGAGCACACCGAACGAGAAGATGTACGGCTGCCACTGTGCAAGCTTCCAGAAGGAAACCTTGCGGCGGAAGATGAGCGGAATGAGGTAGTACGTTGCGCCCATGAAAGCCATCGCAGTTCCACTGACGACAGTCGCATGGAAGTGACCGGTGGCGCGCAGCGTGTTGTGCACGATGATGTTGATCTGTTCCGTACCGATGGTGACACCGGTGATACCACCCACGAAACCGAAAACAACAACACTCAGCACAGTTGAGCTGAAGCCGGGGTCACCCCACGGTGCACGCCTCAGCCAGCCGAAGAGCCCGTCGGTGTAGCCACGCAGTCTCATACCGAGCTCCATACCGGCAGGCACGGTGAAACCATGAATCATGGAAGCAAGAACAGCCATGTACATGAAGTACGAAGTGTTCACAATCTTCCATGCGGGACTGAAACCGGGGTCCACGAGCAGGTGGTGCGCAGATGCCATGGAGATGAAGAGAATGTAGAGCACGTATGCAGCGCGGCTCACTTTCTCGTTCAGTACCACACCGCCAACCGTCAGTGCAGCGAGCATGTACCAGATAGCGACCATCGCAGCCACGTTGATCTGCTGCGAGGAGTGGCCGAGTGCCCACCAGATCATGCGGTACGCCTGGGGGTCAACGCTGGGGATTACACCGATGCTCCAGAGGAACGTCGGGATGTAAACCATGGCGCCGTGAAGGAGCGTGATGACAGCGATGATAGCGGCCGTCATTGCGCCATAAACCACAAGCGGAACAGACCCTTCGTATCGTTTCTCCTTCTTTGCAATGACCATGCATGCAAAGAAGAGTCCGCACACTATGAGTGCGCCGACTGCAAAGAGAATCACGCCGAGGTAGAGCGCCGGGTGTGCCTTGAGCGGAGCGTACGATGTGTAGAGAACGTCAGCACGTCCTGTCCACTGTGCCCACTCCACCATGAGCGAACCCACAACCATGAGTCCGAACGCGAACCACCCTGTTTTCGGTGATGCGGGCCGCGAATTGAGCAGTACAGTGCCGGCGAACCACAGAACAGCCATCTCGAAGTAGATGATGAAAAAGATGAGCATGTTCATACCGTGCACACCCAGGATGCGGTAGTACCACTCCGCAGGGAGGAGGTGCACAGCCTGCCAGCGCGTCAGCGCAAGCAGCAGCGCTGCGATTGTGCCCACAAGGAGCGCAACGATTGAAACAACAGCATTCGCCTTGATGAGCGGTTCTGCTGCGGTGGAGATGACCCGCCTTGTGGCCGGACATACTCTGTGCGGGAATTCAGCTGCTGTCGTGCTCATTGTGCCTCCCCGCTCTTGATGACAGCGTTCGCGTTGTCGGCCACCTGGTTTCCATTCTCATCGACAACGATGACACGACCAACCATGGTGTGATGACCTATCCCGCAGAACTCGTTGCAGATGATCCGGAAGTCGCCACTGACACTTGGCGTAACCTCCAGTGCGTAATCGTAGCCCGGAATGATCTGGAAGTTGACGTTCACGGGATACAGGCTGAAGCCATGTCCGACATCGAGTGCAGAGATATGCAGGCGATACGTGGCACCGGCCTGCAGCTGCAGGATGGGATACCACTGGTACGTCATGCCTGTGAGGTAGATATCTGCACCCGGCGGCGGAGCAGCGATCGGAATGCCGCGATAATCACCGATCTTGTACTGTTGCGCGAACTCCATCGTGCGCTGGAAGAACTTTGTGGGTTCCACCTTCGTTCGGATACCTGCCGGGTTCTGACCTCCCTTCCAGTGCCACAGTGGCATCATGGCGAAGAGAATCAGGCACCAGACAAATGCGATGGATACCCAGATTTTTTCTGCTTTGTGCGCCGGCTTCCACCAGACGCCGGGAACGGGATCAAGCCCGGAATGGACCTTGGTCAGCATCTGGACCTCATGGGAGCGTGCCGGCTGGCATAGTGAGTATTTCCCACATGCCCCAACCGGTGTAGACCACAAGCATGATGACGATTCCGACAACGAGAAGCAGGAAGACGTTGTCAAACAATCGTTGCATCAACGGGGGCGTTTCAGGAGCGTCCCGGGGCGGAGAATCTGCCATGGGTTCCTCAGAGAGTTGGGTGACAGGTTGAGCGCACCGGAACAAGTCCGGAGCGCGCTGAGAGTGAACAACATCCGTCATTCCCGGCTTCTTGTTGCCGCGAACATCGGAACGTCGAACCAACGGTGCAGAGTGGAACCACCGCGCGTTACAGCTTCATGAACGGAGCTGATCCGGAGACTGCCACACTGCGTCTGTCTCCGGGAGGCCGCTG
>CAZDMG010000080.1:0-11142 GCA_964506655.1 uncultured Gemmatimonadaceae bacterium | reverse complement strand
CCAGCGGGCAGCTGGATCTGTCGGAGTTGCGAAGCCTTCAGGACTGGTATCTGCGTTACGCACTGACAGCTGTTCCAGGGGTGAGTGAAGTTGCGTCGATCGGCGGATTCGAGAAGCAGTATCAGGTGGATATTGATCCCGCGCGCCTTCTTGCCTATCGGATACCTGTAACGCAGGTGATGTCTGCCATTCAGAATGCGAACAGCGATGCTGGTGCAATGGTCATGGAGCTCTCCGAGCGGGAGTATATGGTGCGCGGGCTGGGCTATCTGAAAGGGATAGAAGACATAGAGAATGTGGTAGTGGGAGCTACAGTGAGCGGTACTCCCATCCGGGTAGCGGAACTGGGGCATGTAACGACCGGGCCAGCGGTACGCCGCGGTATTGCAGATCTCGACGGTCGGGGCGATGCGGTGGGCGGGATTGTTGTGATGCGTTCAGGCGAGAATGCACTTACAACGATCAACGGGATCAAGGCAAAGCTGGCGGAAGTTTCGGCCGGCTTGCCGCCCGGAGTGGTTGTACGGGAGGTTTACGACCGCTCCGAACTGATCGATCACTCCGTACAGACGCTAAGAGCGAAGCTGCTTGAGGAATCGATTATTGTCGCGCTTGTCTGCATCATATTCCTGTTGCATGCGCGGTCGGCTCTCGTGGCGATTCTTACACTGCCTCTTGGTATTCTGATTGCGTTCATCGCGATGCGCTGGGCGAATGTCAGCGCAGATATAATGAGTCTTGGCGGGATTGCAATTGCGATTGGCGCAATGATAGATGCTGCGATTGTGATGATCGAGAATATGCACAAGCACCTGGAGCATGCCATCGATGCAAAGACAGGCGCTGGCAGCGGTAAGGAACAGTCGCACAGCGTGGATACTGCGGTACTCACAGAGCGGGAGCGCTGGGAGGTTGTAGTGAGGTCAAGCCTGGAGGTCGGGCCGGCACTCTTTTTCTCACTTCTTGTAATCACAGTATCGTTCGTTCCGGTGTTTGCACTGGAAGGGCAGGAAGGGCGCATGTTCACTCCGCTCGCATTTACCAAGACCTTTGCGATGGCGGCTGCCAGCCTGCTTTCGGTGACACTGGTGCCTGTAATGATGGGGCTCTTTATACGGGGACGTATTGTCCGCGAGCGTGTGAACCCTGTTAACCGGATACTTATGCGCCTGTATAGCCCGGTGATATCACTGGTTTTGAGGCATCGTTGGCAAGTGATAACCGGCGCGGCAGTAGTCGTGATATTCACCTGGGTGCCATGGCAGCAGCTGGGTAGTGAATTCATGCCGCCCCTTGAAGAAGGGACTGTGCTGTACATGCCAACCACGCTTCCTGGAGCAAGCGTGGCTCGCGCGCGTGAGGTAATGCGTCAACAGGACGCGATACTCAAGTCGTTCCCGGAGGTTCTGACTGTGTGGGGGAAAGCCGGCAGGGCAGAGACCGCAACAGATCCTGCTGGATTCGATATGTTTGAAACGACAATCACGCTGAGGCCACGCAGCGAGTGGCGTGTCGGCATGACGTATGAGCGGCTGATTGCGGAGATGGATTCTGCGGTGAGTATCCCGGGGATTACGAATGCGTGGACGATGCCGATTATCGGCCGGATAGATATGCTGGCGACAGGTATCCGCACTCCCGTCGGCGTAAAGATTTTCGGGCCGGAGCTGTCGGAGCTGGAACGGATAGGAAAGGAAGTCGAAAACGCGGTACAGATGGTGTCGGGCACGCGGAGTGCATTCGCGGAGCGCGCGGTAAGTGGCTACTACCTGGATATCGACATAGACCGGGCATCTGCGGCGCGTCATGGTCTTAATGTCGGTGACATCCAGACCGTAATTGCGACAGCCATCGGCGGGATGATCATTACACAGACTGTGGAGGGTCGCGAGCGGTACGGAGTGCGGGTCCGGTACCCGCAGGAGCTGCGTGACACACCGGAAAAGCTGGCAGCGGTACTGGTGCCAGTGAGCCATACACTTGGTATGGCGGGTGGGACAGGTGGCGTTTCACAGATCCCTCTGGGACAGGTGGCAACGATCCGTCAGGAGGCTGGCCCGATGGTGGTGCGGACTGAAAATGCATTGCCTACTGCCTGGGTTTACATCGATGTCGCGGGCCGGGATGTTGGCGGATACGTAGCAGACGCGATGGCGATGGTGGACGCTATGGTTGAGTTGCCGACGGGTTATACGATCGCGTGGAGCGGTCAGTATGAGTACATGGAGCGGGCGCGTGAAAAGATGAAAGTGGTGATACCTGCAACGCTCGCTATCATTTTTCTTCTCCTCTATTTCAACTTCCGCAACGTGCAGGAGACAGTGATTGTGATGCTGTCATTGCCGTTTGCATTGGCAGGCGGCATCTGGTTTATATGGGCGCTGGGATACAACTGGTCGGTCGCGGTAGCCGTGGGCTTTATTGCGCTCGCTGGTGTTGCAGCGGAAACGGGAGTGGTAATGCTTATCTACCTGGACCATGCGTGGCGTGAGATAAGCCGCAAGCGTATGCAGGCAGCCGAGCGTCCATCGCTGCACGATCTGTATGGAGCTGTGGTGCAGGGTGCCGTTGAAAGGGTCCGCCCGAAGATGATGACTGTTATAGCGATCATGGCCGGCCTCCTGCCAATAATGTGGGGCGACGGTGCTGGCGCGAGCGTTATGCGCCGGATAGCTGCGCCCATGATAGGCGGTATGCTGAGCAGTACGGTGCTCACCCTGATCGTGATACCGGCAGTTTATTCTCTGTGGCGGGAATGGGAGCTCAGGCGCGGCCGTTTCCTTCCCAACCACGGCGACGTGGGTTAGCATCAGGTGTTGTCCTGCCTTTCTGTTCCCGCTGCAAGTTGCACCAACCCCTGGGGGATTCCCGCGTATGACAGAGCTTCCTGAAGAACGTTTGAGGATTCATCCTCATGTCCGTCTCGCTCCGGCAATCCGTGTTCTGGACTTCGATCTGGAAGTCCAGAAGATGCGGGCTGAGGCGCATCCACCGGTATTCGGTCACCGTCAGGTAGCACTGGTGAAGCATGGCCGCCTGACCGTCATCCTTTTCGATTTTGAAGCTGGCGGCTATATCCCGGAGCACACGGCACCCGGTGAGGTGGTGATCCAGGCCATCAAGGGTCGCCTGGAGGTATCCGTGCCGGGTGGCGAGCTGGTGCTGGAAGGCGGCCAGATGCTGTCGCTCGCGCCCAGTGTCACCCATGCGGTAAAGGCCTTGGACGCGTCGATGATGCTCCTGACGGTGAGTCGGTCGGGCGACTGACGGCGAGCCGACACCGCCACTGATGCCGGGCCGTTCAGGCGACTGACGCGGTATCCATGCGCGCTGACACGCTGCCGATACCGGTCTTAGCCCTGTACCTCAACTTTGTACCCTGTTGCAGGGCCCTAAAACGGGGCTCTGTAATAGGGTGAAGGTACTGGCATGATAATGCCTTCCGGGTGATCTTACGGGGTTGCCCTTTATTTGCCCCTGTTCGTGGTACCAATCGCTGGTACCGGGGGTGGGCCCCGGACGAAACTCTTCCTTTCACCGATTATTACGTGCTTGAGCAGTATGCCCTGATAATTGCGCTCGTCTGCGCCGGAGTCGCCATTGTGTATGGTGTTTTATCGGCGCGGTGGATCATAGCCCAGCCTGCTGGGAATGAGCGCATGCAGCAAATCGCTGGTGCCATTCAGGAGGGCGCAGACGCCTACCTGAAGCGGCAATACCGTACAATTGCAGTCGTTGGAGTCGTGCTTTTCCTTGCCGTCGGTCTGGTTCTCAAGAGCTGGACAACCGCGGCCGGATTTGCACTTGGAGCGGCGCTTTCCGGCGTGGCCGGATTCATCGGAATGTTCGTTTCCGTGCGCGCCAACTCCCGCACCGCACAGGCCGCTACGATCGGTCTCAACGCTGCGCTTAATGTCAGCTTCCGCGGTGGTGCTATCACAGGCATGCTGGTGGTTGGACTCGGACTCCTGGGCGTCGCCGGCTTCTACATGCTCGTGAGCGGCAACGCAGTCGGTCAGGACAGCGTCCGCATGGCACTTGAGCCGATGGTCGGACTCGCATTCGGCAGTTCTCTCATCTCAATCTTTGCCCGACTCGGCGGCGGTATCTTCACCAAGGGTGCAGACGTTGGCGCAGATCTCGTTGGCAAAGTGGAAGCCGGGATTCCGGAAGACGATCCGCGTAACCCCGCAGTTATTGCTGATAACGTCGGTGACAACGTTGGCGATTGCGCCGGTATGGCTGCTGACCTCTTCGAGACGTATGCCGTAACGGTTATCGCTGCGATGCTGGTGGCTGGCCTCAGCTACTCAGTGTACGGTAACACCGGCGTTGTTTACCCACTGGTGCTTGGTGCTGCATCCATCCTGGCGTCCATCGTGGGAACGTTCTTTGTAAGTGTTAAGCCGGGCGGCAAGATCATGGCTGCGCTCTACCGTGGCCTGATGGTTTCCGGTGGGCTCGCTGCGATCGCGTTCTTTGTGATAACAAAGGCGATGTTCTCCGCAGACATCGCAATGCCGCTCTTCTACTGTGCGCTGATCGGTCTTGCGCTGACAGCTGCACTCGTGGTGATCACTGAGTACTACACAGCCACGGAATACGGCCCGGTGCGTGAGATCGCACAAGCGTCCGAGACAGGGCATGGTACGAACGTTATCTCCGGACTCGCAGTATCAATGCGTTCGACCGCGGCGCCGGTGCTGGTTGTTGCTGCATCGATCTACGGTTGCTATGAACTTGCGGGGCTCTACGGCGTTGCCATTGCTGCGACGTCCATGCTTTCAATGGCCGGTATGATCGTTGCGCTTGACGCATACGGACCGATCACCGACAATGCCGGTGGCATCGCCGAAATGAGTCACCTGGGCCCTGAGATTCGCCAGATCACAGATGCACTGGATGCCGTGGGTAACACCACCAAGGCTGTCACCAAGGGGTATGCGATCGGTTCAGCCGGTCTTGCAGCCATTGTGCTCTTTGCCGATTACTCGAGCAAGCTTGGCGAGCATCTTGGTACGGAAGTTTCCTTCTCCATCGATAACCCGAAGGTTGTTATCGGGCTCCTTATCGGTGGTATGATTCCGTACCTGTTCGGTGCTGCCGCGATGAAGGCTGTAGGGCGTGCAGCTGGAGCTGTCGTTGAAGAAGTGCGCCGTCAGTTCCGTGAGCTTCCCGGCATTATGAAGGGGACACAGAAGCCGCAGTACGACCGCGCAGTGGACCTGCTTACCAAGGCCGCGATCCGCGAAATGATGATTCCGTCACTTCTGCCGCTCGTTATCCCGGTACTGGTTGGTCTTGTACTTGGCGGAGCTGCGCTTGGCGGCCTCCTGATGGGAACGATTGTAACCGGTCTCTTTGTTGCGATTTCCATGTGCACTGGTGGTGGCGCATGGGATAACGCCAAGAAGTACATCGAAGAAGGGAACCACGGTGGCAAGGGATCTGAAGCGCACAAGGCTGCTGTTACGGGAGATACCGTTGGCGATCCGTACAAGGATACAGCTGGCCCTGCGATTAACCCGCTCATCAAGATCATCAACATTGTTGCACTGTTGCTCGTGCCGATTCTGACACGTGCCTGATGTTGGCAGTGTAAGCAGCAATCAGCCGCGCGGACGTGATCTGGTCCGCGCGGTTGGCGTTTTGGGGCTCGCCGCGAGTGTTTTCAACCTTACAGTAGGCGGCGGGATATTCCGCCTTCCGGCGAGCGCCGCTGCGGCTGCGGGCCAGTCGGCTATTCTGGTTTATCTGATCTGCGCTGCGGTGATGGCGTGCGTTGTGCTTTGCTTCGCAGAGGCGGGTAGCAGGGTGTCGCTTACCGGCGGCCCTTATGCGTATGTGGAAGCGGTGTTCGGCCGCTATGTGGGTTTTATTGCCGGCGTCCTGCTGTGGATGCTGAGCACTGCGGCAGTTGCAGGTGTATCGTCTGCATTTGCCGAAGGGCTGGGTGAACTCTTTGGAATTGCCGGACTGCGTGTGCCGGTAATTGTCACCATGTTCATTCTGCTTGCAGCGATAAATATTCGCGGTGTGGAGCAGGGCACAAAGCTCATTATTGCAGCCAGCGTTGCCAAACTGCTTCCGCTTCTGGTGTTTGTGGGCGTGGGTGTGTTTTTCATCCAGCCCGAGAATGTGATCATCACGGAGCGCCCGGATGCTGCTAATCTGGCGCGTGCCGCGATTGTACTGGTGTTTGCCTTTACGGGTGTAGAGACGGCGCTGGTGCCGAGTGGTGAGATAAAGGATCCGGCGCGCACAGTGCCGCGTGCGCTGGCGATCGCGATGATCGGGATAACGCTGCTTTACATCTCAGTACATCTGGTTGCTGCCGGTGCACTGGGTGACAGGCTTGCAACTGCGAATGTTGCACCACTGGCATTTGCAGCTGAATCGTTCATGGGGTATCCCGGGCGTCTGCTCCTGCTGGTGGGGATGTCGATCTCAATGTTTGGTTATGTAAGCGGCGTGATACTTGCCATTCCGCGCGCGCTGTATCGCTTTGCTGAGGACGGCTTGCTGCCGCGTGTGGTTGGGAGCGTGCATCCATCGTACCGGACGCCACACATCGCGATCGTTATCCAGACGATCATTGTGTGCATCCTTGCAGTCTTCAATTCCTTTGAAGCGCTCGCTGTGATTTCCAACCTTGCCGCACTCTTGCTTTATGCTGGCTGTGCTATGGCAGCGTTCCAGCTGAGGCGTAAGGGAATCCGTGAAGAGGGAGCGATGCCGTTCCGCGTACCTGGCGGGCCGTTGGTGCCAATTGTTACAGTTGCACTGATCGGCTGGTTGCTGACGAGCATAACGCGCGCCGAGTGGCTGGTCATGCTGGTGACACTTGTGGTTGCAACGGCGTTCTATGTGGTTGCAACCAGGGTGACGGGTGGCGGTGCTGGTATTGCAACCGGTGCTGGTGGCGGGGCTGAGAGCGGCACGGGTGCCGGGTCACGGTAACAGTGCCCGCAATGCTGGCAGTGCGTGCTTCTATTCTGGTTGCGCTTTGAGCGATATGTAGTCGAGCAGCGCCAACGACCTGCCGCGTGAGGCGTCGGAGTCTGACTGGATTGTAATCGCCACCACTTCTATGTCTTTGAGCGCAATCGCGGGATAGGCGCGTGCAATGTCCTGCGCGAGGTTACGCTCGATTGTAACCCACGTGGCGTCATTCCCGCCGATGATGGTCAGCCATGCCTCCGGGAGTGTTCTTATGACAATGGAGCGACGCGATGAGAGAGCTTCCACAAGTGAGTTCGTGCCATGCCGGCGTCCGTCAGCACCGGGTGCGTCCCACGAGTAACCAAAGAGGAAAGTCTTGTCTTTGGCCTTGTCGCTGGTCATGTCTTTGGCCTTGTCGCTTACATCGCGCAACACGAACCAGAGTTTGAATGCCGCATCGTTAACGCCATTCTGCCGTTGCCCCGGGTCCACTCCCTTTACATTGACATCCACTCTGGTGCGGAAGTTCAGCAATGGGAAGTCCGCTGGCCGGAACTGCAGGCTGCCTGTGGTCATCTTGATTGCAGCGCCGCGTGTTGCAAGCCTGCATGCGCGGCCGCTTGAAGTTCCGTTGTCTGCCACGATTGAAAAACCGTTGTCCTGTGAGCCTTCGCTGCCACCATTCCCGGCATCGTATGCGAATTCGTATTCGGCACGGAATGCTCCCATACTGCGCTGATCGCACTGAATGGCGATTCCATTGGGCAGCATTGCCGGCGTGATGCGCGCGACCTGATTCGCTCCCGGTATGGTTGGATCGAAGGTGCGGAAGGTGGTTGTCGGTGTCCAGCCGGAAGACCCACCAGGGAGTGGCGCAGGGGTCCGCAAGTCGTTGGCGAA
This sequence comes from uncultured Gemmatimonadaceae bacterium, assembly GCA_964506655.1. Classification (GTDB taxonomy): domain Bacteria; phylum Gemmatimonadota; class Gemmatimonadetes; order Gemmatimonadales; family Gemmatimonadaceae; genus Gemmatimonas. The sequence goes on along the minus strand of CAZDMG010000080.1, from coordinate 3,300 downwards.
TTCGGGTGCCCGACCGGCACTGGATTGCGTTCTGGAGTAGTCGGCAAGCCACATAGTGCGCGCACGGCTTGCGCGTACACTCAACTCAGGATCCAGGGCACCCAGTTCTGCCATCGTAACAACAACTGCTTCCAGAAACGCTTCCTGCGGGAACGTTGATGCACGAATCCCTGCTATGTGATCACCGTTGAAAATGCCGAGGTCAGTCGCTGGAAGAGACGCCGGGAATCGCGACGAGCTCAGGCTGACAAGCCCATCGTCGGGTTCGTTGAAGTCACCGATCTTGCGGGTGAGCTGCATCCACGGGTGTGCGTTTGCATTGTCGGTAACAAAGGATATGGAAAAGAGGCGGGTACGTTCGCCGAGTTGTGTACCGTGTGCGGACCAGAAGCTGCTTTGCGCCTGAGGTGATATCGATAGCGATGCGGGGCTTTGCGTGCACGCATTGGGGAGTGGGCGCCGCGAACTGCGCTGTGTGATGATCGAAGGGAGATCAGCGCGTTCCGGAACAGGTGAACCACCATGCGGCGTCGCGATAGTTACAAGAGCAGCGATCTGTTCGTGCGCGAATGTGGAATCAGCGATCAGCGCGTGTGTTGCGTCAACGCCGCCCTTGGAGTACCCGAGCAGCAGGTACCGCGGTTGTTTGTAACCACGTTCGAGTCGGCGACGGGTATCGGCCTTGAGATCGGACAGCAATTGCACCGCGTTGATTTCGGAGCTGCACCTGCCGTCCAGTGTGAGCGCTATGGTACGGACGCCGAGGTTGTCGCGCACCGCTCTCAGTCCACGTTGCCAGAGTTCGTCGTCAAAGATTTCGGTGTAGATACCGGGGAGGAGAACGACAGTGATGTCGCCAGGGTCGGCGGTGTAAAAGAGCGGTGCTGCCCCGGGCGCACTGTTGTGCAGCAGCTGGCGTTCAGTAAAGACTTCGTGCAGGAGTTTCTGTGGCAGCTGTGTGCCCCACTGGAGCCGTTCCGGGCGGTGGCGGACGTCGCTCCGGTCGCGTGTGATCCAGCGCGTGGCGAAAGCCAGGTCGCGCGTGTCTGCGATACTGTCACTATCGGGCTCACGGAGTACAGTGTTCAGGAACGCCGGGAGCGTCCATGCGGCCATGGTGAGTTGTCGCGCTGCGACGAGCTCATCGATCGGCGCACCTGTGGTCCCGCCGGTTTTGCTGCGCAGTGTTGTAAGAAGATCAGCTACTGGTCGCAGGTCACGCCGCGATTCAGCGAACGCCGTGATAGACTCCAGCGCGCCGTCCATGTCGGCGCCCTGAAGCGAGTCGCCAAGTTCAAGAATTGGGTCTGCGCCTTCGGTAAGTGCGGCGAGCACGTCGGTCTGGCGGAGTGCGCGGGTGTCCACACTGCTCGGCTGGTCCGCGATTCGCGAAAGTGTGCTCGCGAGTTCACCGATTTGCTTCCATGCGAAGTAGCCCATCGACTGTACGATGGGTGCCGCGCGCCTGAGGAATGCGGCATCGACGGAGTTGGCGCGCTTTCCTGTTGCAACAAACGGTGATTTCGCGGCCGCTTTGAGCGCGAAGCCTGCCGGCGTGAGGTATGTGCGTATCTGATCGCCAAAGAACATGGCTGGCGTCAGCTGCATGGCGGCGAGTGCTTCGTCTGTGCGTACGTATTCGGGGAGCGAGCCTGCGGTGCCGGCTATAACGCCAAGCGTTGCGCGCCTTGAGAGTGCGCCGTGTGTGCGGACCATGCGGACGACGCGCCCGAAGTTGCCATCAGCGCAGTAGCCGTCGGCGAGATTCACAATGAGATCGGGTGCGTTTTCGACGAATTTTTCGGCGCTGGCGATCAGGCGGTGCGGTGCATCGGGCCATTCGCCGCGTTCAGTGATGCGGCGCGCCACAGAGTCGTGTATGAAAAGTGGACGACCCGCGGTGGAGACGTAGTCGTCTGGGATACCCAGTGGGTTTCCTGCGACAACGCGGTATTCGATGGAATCTGTTTTCCAGTAAAGGTGCGCTTCGCCGTTGTCGCTGAGCAGCACGATGTGGCGGTGGCTCGGTGCGTCACTCTCTGCCTCAAGCCATGTCACAAGCGTTACACCTTCCTCCTTAAGCGCTTCATGTGCAAAGGCGCGGCGACGGGCCAGATCCGGGAAGTACGCGTTCATCATCGACGCGAGTGCAATCGTTACAACGGCTACGCTTCCCGAATCAGTTACAGTGCCGCTATCGGAAACAGTAAAACCGGCCCGCTTTGCCGCTCCAGACAGCGATACAGGCTTTAAGTAGTACTCGGCCTCTCCCTCTTCGAATCCACCGGAATTGCCGTGATCGGAGATCATCCAGACGCGCGTGCTGCTGTCAGCGGCCTGCACTGAATCGACTATGCGGGTGAGCGATGCATCAAGACGGGTGAGATACGAGTACAGGGAATCCTTATGCGTGTGCGCGAGTGCGTCCGAGCCACTTATATATGCGGCATAGAGTGATGTGTTGAATCCGCGTGCAATGTCGCGCTCAGTTTCCTCCAGCTCACGGTCGAACAATCGTTTGCCGGGGAAGTACATCAGCGGTTCGATAAGCGGGTCCAGGTACGTATCGAACGCGCGCATGTAATTGAAATCGCCTGCCTGTCGCCGGATGACTTCACGCGGATCGTCATGGACGTACATGCCATCCAGGTCGAACCAACGGGCTTCGACTGTGCGGATGTTACCACGCATACCGAACAGTCTGTTTGTTCCCATTATGTCCATCCAGGATGAGTGGCTCATGGATGGGTATGGCGCTACGAGCCGGCCTGCAGCAGTAAACTTCTTAAAGAGACCCCGGTTTCGCGCTTCCTGAAATGCTTCCCAGCTGAGTCCGTCTACAGAAAGAAAGAGCGTCCGCTGCGGCACAGTAGTGTCAGGGGCGACAGCGGCGCCGCCGGTATTGGGCGAACCGACGCTGGCCGCGGGGGACAGTGTGCGTGCGATACCAGCAGCACCGGCGACTGTCAGAGTAATCGCAATCGCTATTGCAACAACAAACGGAACAACACCGGCATCCTTCCCGGATCCAGTGTGTACCGCTGAATGGGAGGGTGGGTCAGTTGTCGGTGCAGTACCTTCGTTGCTGTTGGCAGGAATCATGCGTTTCCCGCGCGCCTATTGAATCTGGATATAAACCGGCACCGGCCAGAGTCGGAGTATTTCTTCACGTGGCGTCCGCGGGTTGTCGTTTTTCGGCTTGGAGAACTGTTTCCACCCTGCGAACTGCACCGGTTCCTTCTTGATGTATGAGTAGAAGGAATCGCGTTTGAGCCACGGCGCGCCGAAGCCATCCATCTG
>CAZDMG010000079.1:0-11334 GCA_964506655.1 uncultured Gemmatimonadaceae bacterium | reverse complement strand
GGCTGCTGCTTCTTACGCGCGAATCTCCGTTTTCTCTGTTTCACCTCGAAAACATGACTCAGGTGACACGTGCAGGTGCCACCGTCTTTCCCGCGTCGCCGGGTTTTTATCACCAACCGGAATCGGTGAGTGATCTGATCGATTTCATGGTGGCACGCATTATGGACCATCTGCGCATAAGCCACACTCTGGGGAAACGCTGGGGGGAATCCAGCTGATGGCACCAATTGTGATCGGTCTTATCTCGGATACGCATGGCCTTGTACGTCCTGAAGTCTTCGACGCACTCGCCGGTGTATCGCGGATCCTGCATGCTGGTGACGTGGGGCCGCCGGAAGTTCTCGTAGAGCTCGCTGCAATAGCGCCTGTAACTGCGGTTTATGGCAATACAGATGCGCCCGGACGCCCGGAGCTTTCAGCGCGCATACAGGAGACTATTGGCGGAGTCCGCGTTGTTGTTACACATGGCCACGAACTCGGCTCTCCAACGCCGCCCAAGCTGGTTACGGCGTATCCCGATGCGCAGGTGATTGTTTACGGACACACGCACCAGCAGCTCGTGACAAAGGCCGCGCGCCGCATTGTCGTGAATCCTGGTGCTGCCGGAGCCAGACGGTTCGCATTGCAACCATGTGTCGCGAAGCTCTATATCGATGCTGGCCAGGCGGACGTCGAGCTCATACCACTCGGCAATATCTGATCGCCGGCCGAAGCGTCAGTGTTGACACCATGCGCAGAACACTGTGCTGCGTCCGTCTATTTCATGTGTTGCAACCAACTGGTGTCCGCAGCGGCTGCAATCCTCCCCGTCTCGCCCGTACGCTTTGAGATGGCGGACATACGTCCCGCGTTTGCCATGCGCATCGCGATAGTCGCGGAAGCTTGTTCCTCTCGCACGGATTGATGCACGGAGTATGCGCTGCAGTTCACGGATGAGACGCAGCGCCTCGTCGTCACTCAACTCTGTTGCTTTGCGTGACGGGTCGATGCGGGCGCTCCAGAGTGCCTCATTGGCGTATATGTTGCCGACGCCCGCGATCCGGCGCTGGTCCATTATTACGGCTTTGATGGGTCTCTTTGATTTCCGGATGGACGCTGCAAGCGACTCAACGCTGTTGGCGTCGTCCAGTGGTTCAGGCCCGAGTGCTGCATCCAGTTCACTGAATCGCGCCGGCGTAAAGAGACTTACCGTGCCGAGTCTTCGTACATCGCGGTAGTGTATGGATCGTCCGTCTTCGAGGGTGAGTTGGACGGCGGAGTAGCGCAGCTCTGATTCCGGTGTTGTACTGTCGGCAATTAAGAGGCCGCCGGTGAAGCGTGGCTGTACGACGAGGAATTTCGAAGTGTGGTGGTCGCCGTCGGTGTTGGCTGATGCGAGATCCAGAATGATGTTCTTTGCCCGCCGCCAGACCCGACCGATTCGCATTCCTTTCACGGAGCGTACGAACGAGCGCGCAGATATTTCGCGGAGAATATCTGCGCGCAAAACTCGTGCTTCAGTAATGATGGCGCCCTGAATTTCGCTGTTCAGATCGCGTGCGATCGTTTCAGTTTCAGGAAGCTCCGGCACTTCTTTCCAACTCCCGCCACCCGATGTCGCGCCTGAACTGCGAGCCGTCGAAATGCACCTGTGCTGCGGCTTCTGCGCTTATTGTTTGCGCTTCCTTGAGTGTAGCAGCAATGCCAGTAAGCGCCACGACCCTGCCGCCACTTGTTACCAGCCCGCCATTAGCGCGGCGGGTTCCGGCATGATAAACGCGCAAGCGGCTGCTGGAAGATGGCAGATCGAGCGCCGCTCCTGTGATCGGATGTCCGGGGTATCCCGGCGCAGCTACAACGGTTGTAACTGAATGCGCCTTGCGCCACTTGAGCGGCGACATGCCACCGATGCGACCGCCACGTGCAACAGTAAGCATGGGGTCGAGGAGGCTTGATTCCAGGAGTGGTAGGAGTGCCTGCGTTTCCGGGTCACCAAAGCGGCAGTTGAACTCCACCACACGGGGGCCGCTTTCTGTGAGCATGAGACCAGCATAGAGGAGCCCACGGAACGGCATCCCGCGCCTGCGCATGGCATGCAGCGTAGGCAGAAATATCTGCTCAGTAACCTGGTCTGTAAGTGTTGCTGTGCTGAGCGATACCGGGGCGTATGCGCCCATACCTCCGGTGTTGGGGCCTGTGTCGCCGTCCTGCAGCCGCTTGTGATCCTGTGCACCAAGCATAGTGAGGACGTCGTGACCATCGGCGATGGCAAAAAGTGACAGCTCTTCACCTTCCATGAACTCTTCAACCAGGCACTCACTTCCAGCCTGACCGAATGCCTGCTCCACAAGGATGCGCTGAATTGCGCTGTCAGCTTCGTCGAATGAATGGCAGACGATAACACCCTTGCCGGCGGCCAGTCCGCTTGCCTTGATGACGACGTTCTTGCCGAACCGGCTCCGTACTGCACGGCGCGCTTCTGCCGCGTCTGTGTGCACTTCGGCATTGGCTGTCGGGATACCGGCTGCAAGCATCATCTGCTTCGTTTCAGCTTTTGATGTCTCGACTGTTGCTGCAGCCATGTTTGGGCCGAATGCCGGGATCCCCTCACGTTCCAGCAGATCCACGAGGCCGGCAGCGAGTGGCGCCTCCGGCCCTACAATCACGAGATCAACTTCCTCATCGGCTGCGAACGCCGCGAGCGTCGCAACATCGGAAACCGGGATCTCTTCGATTGTTGCAGCGTCTGCAATCCCCGGGTTACCCGGTGCGCAGATGAGTTCAATAGCAGTATTCTCACGCAGCAGAGAATCAGCGAGCGCATGCTCGCGGCCACCACTGCCAATAATAAGGATCTTCAGCATCGCAGTCGTTGTTGATCTGTTTTACTGTGTGCCCGTCTGGACACGGATGGTTACCAGAAGCTGTCCGGTATGTCGCTGTGTGTGTTCAGCGGCATGACATATAAGCCCAGCTACAGTGGACGGAAGCTGCAGCCGCCCGACACCACGCGGCATGTCCAGCATCGCAGGGTCGGTCTGCTTCAGCTGTTCAACGTACAAGCTCACCTGCTTCCTGAGTCTCTCCATCAGGGCGGCTATTGTAGCGTCGTCCTGGATCTGTTGTTCTGCTTCCAGCAGCGTTCGTTGCGTGGGAGAGAGCTGTTCTCCCTGTGCGTAGGTCATCATCCGGTCGAGTACACCTGGGATATGCTTGAGGTGAAATCCAATGGATGCGACGCCGTGGGGCTTGGTCCAGAGCAGGGAGTCGGGGACACCTTGCAGTGCGTCTTCCAGCTCTTCCGCCATCTGCAACACTGCATGTGCTGCAGGCTGAAGGAGTGCCGGGACGCCCTCCACAGGGCCCCTCAGCCAGACGGCTGGTTGGTCTGTCATGGCTTAGCCTCCTCTCCTTTCTTGCGCGCTGCTGTGAACAGAGCCCCACCCTGGCCGTCATAATCCACGTCACCCTTGAGGTTGTCTTTGTCCTCGATGGTGCCGGTGAAGGTGAGAGTCGTGCCGCCTTCAGTAGCGAATGCAAAAGTAAACGTCTTGCCGGTCACTACACCCCTGAGCGCCACAGTCCCCATGCGTGGCGACTCATACGTGCCGGATAGCGAGTCTCCGGTCTGCTTGAGCACGACAGTGGGAGTGCCAGTGCCGTTCTCGGTAACCACAGAGAAAAGCCAGTTGCCGGTGAGGTTGGTGGTGGCCTGACTCTGTGCGCCTGCTGAAGCCGCGGTGACGGCGATTGCTATCGCCATTACAACCGGGCGAAAAACCCTGTTTATCATGTAAGAACCCTGTAAAAAGGACACTGCAATATCGCCCTTCGGACGGTAAAACCGGCAGTGCGTAGATATCACGGTACGCCCGTCGGCCAGGCTACCCGGACCCGGCGACCGACGGAACCGCTGCGGAACTGCTACGGAACTGCTACGGGGCCTGTGGAAACGGTGTAATCATTGCGGAGCCCCGCCGGAATTGCCCCCCACACTTTCGGCGCGACACCGATATATCGTGTACTGTTAATAAACAGGGCTCCGGAGCCTCCGGTGGCCCATTCCTCGAAACATCCCTTCCTGATCCCGATTCTGGAGACGTTATGCGAAGTCCGGTTGCCCGCCTGTCAGCAACAATCCTGATTTCCGCCTCAATTGCAGTCGCTGCGGCCTGTGACAGATCATCGACAGCGGGGGGAGACTCAGCTTCGGCTGGAGCGGCCATGTCCGGGCTTTCAGATTATACCACCGTAACGCTTACAACTGACACCACACTGCTCACCGCCAGTGAGCGGCAGATTATCCCACTGCTCATAGACGCTGCCCTGGAAATGGACAGCATCTACTGGTTGCAGGCCTGGGGTTCGCGCGATTCACTGCTCGCACTCACCAGCGATCCGGAAATCAGACGCTTGATCGACATCAATTACGGACCTTACGACCGGCTGGACGGTAATGCGCCCTTCGTAAGCGAAATCGGTGCTCACCGACCAGGCGCCAATCTCTATCCGCAGGACATGACCAAGGAGGAGTTCGAGAAAGCCGTTGCAGAGGCATCGCCTGCGCGCGCTGATTCGCTCCGCAGTCTGTACACCCTGATACGGCGTGCACCCGATGGCACCCTGACACCGGTGCCGTATCACGTTGCGTTTGCAGAATACAACGAGCGTGCTTCGGCCAAACTCCGCGAAGCTGCAGCGCTTGCAGAAGACCCGGGGCTTAAGAAATATCTCGGGCTGCGCGCTGCTGCTCTGCTCAACGATGAGTACACAGCCAGCGACCTGGCATGGCTCGATATGAAGAACAACACCATCGATGTCGTCATTGGCCCCATTGAGACATACGAAGACGAACTCTTTGGATACAAGGCTGCAAATGAAGCCTATGTGCTCGTTAAAGACAAGGAATGGAGCAAGCGACTTTCACGCTATGCTTCACTCCTCCCAGCGTTGCAGCGTGAGATCCCGGTCGCTGCCGAATACAAGAGTGAGAAGCCTGGAACTGACTCCGATCTCAACGCATACGACGCGATCTATTACGCCGGCCAGTCCAACGCGGGATCCAAGACCATAGCAATCAACCTTCCCAACGACGAGCAGGTCCAGCTCGAGAAAGGAACCCGCCGGTTGCAGCTTAAGAACGTCATGCGCGCCAAGTTCGACAAAATCCTTGTGCCGATTGCTGGCGAGCTGATTGACGATGAGCAGATCAGCATGCTCACCTTCGATTCATTCTTCGCCAATGTCATGTTCCACGAGGTAGCTCACGGCCTCGGCATCAAGAACACGATCAACGGCAAGGGCTCTGTTCGCGCTGCACTGATGGAACGCGCAGGCTCGCTGGAGGAAGGGAAAGCCGACATCCTTGGGCTGTTCATGGTCCAGCAACTGAACAGGCAGGGCGAGATTCAGGGTGAGGACATCCGGTCCAACTATGTGAGTTTCCTCGCCAGTATTTTCCGCTCCGTGCGATTCGGTACGAGCTCAGCGCATGGCCGCGCCAACATCGCTGCGTTCAACTTCCTGAAAGAAGCAGGTGCGTTTACCCGTGACAGCGCTACCGGGCGGTACAAAGTCGACTATACCAAGTTCGAATCAGGCATGAACGCGCTTACCGAACGCATCCTGATGCTTCAGGGGAATGGCGACTACGAAGGCGTTGGTGCATTCCAGGAGCAGTACGGGTCAGTATCTGCGGAGCTGCAAAGTGATCTCGACAGGCTCACAACAAAGGGGATCCCTGTTGACATAGTGTTTGATCAGCGTCGCTGACAGGCATGGATGACAGCCGGATAGCCATTATAGGGAAGGGGCGCGCGGGGCGGGCATTTGCTGCTGCCGCGCGCGCTGCTGGTATCGCTGTGCACGGGCCGTTGGGCCGCACGTACTCTATCGAATCACCCATCGTGACCTTATTGTGCGTCCCCGACCGTGCACTCGGCGAAGTTGCGGCATCCCTGCCGGCAGGGCTGATAGTCGGGCATTGCAGCGCATCTTCTACTCTTGATGTTCTGGCGCCACACGAAGCCTTCAGCCTGCACCCGTTGCTGTCGCTGCAGGGTGAGCATTCGTCGCTTAAGGGCGCGTGGGCTGCAACTGATGGCACTACGGTGCATGCGCAGGGAATAGCCGAGTCGCTGGCCCGGAGGCTTGGTATGAATCCGATGCATGTGCCCGGTGATAAACGCGCACTTTATCATGCGGCGGCATCGGTGGCTGCCAATTACCTGGTGACTCTCGAAGACACAGCTGAACGGCTGGCCGGTGTTTGCGGTGTGCCGCGTGAAGCGCTGCTGCCTCTTGTTGAAAGCGCACTCAGAGCGTGGGGTGAGCACGGTTTCGCGTCGGCTATTACCGGACCGATTGCACGCGGAGATCTGGAGACCGCGGCAAAGCAACGCGATGCAGTGGCAGCGGCACTGCCGGATGCGTTGCCGTTGTTTGATGTAATGGCGAAGGCCACCAGGGACGCGCTCGTGCGTACGGCAACTGAGGGTGCATGAACGGTGCATGAACAGAGAGAATTGCAAATGACTAACGAACTCGCAGCCGGGATCCCGATAGCGCGCACAGTTGCTGCGATACGCGAACTGGTAAGTAAAGCGCGCGCGCGTGGCGAACGCATTTCACTGGTGCCGACAATGGGTGCGCTGCACGAGGGACATCTTTCGCTTATTCGCAATGCTGCGGGCGATGGCAGCTGTGTGGTGCTTTCCATATTTGTGAACCCTACGCAGTTCAACGAGCAGAGTGATCTGGCAGCATATCCGAGAACAGAGGAACAGGATGTGCGTCTGGCGGCAGCAGCAGGGTGCACTGTGGTTTTTGCACCTGACGCCGCTGAGGTATATCCCGAAGGTTTTGACAGTTACATAGACGTGGGTGCAGTGACACACACGCTCGAGGGCGCCGCACGCGGAGCTGGGCACTTTCGCGGAGTTGCAACTGTTGTCGGTAAGCTTTTCAATATTGTGGCTCCGGACGTCGCGTGGTTCGGCGCCAAAGATGCACAGCAGGTAATGGTGATCAGACAGCTGGTGCGGGATCTCAACTTCAATGTCGCGATCAGTGTTGGCGAGACTGTACGTGAAGCCGATGGGCTGGCGCTTTCAAGTCGCAATGTGCGCCTCTCCACTGCTGCCAGAACTGATGCGCTCGGCATAGTAGCCGCGCTTCGAAGAGCCAGAGAGCTAGCCGAGTCTGGTGTGACATCTGCGGCAGAGCTGCGCGAGGCGGCGTTTAAAGTTCTGGAGCAGCATGGGATTTTGCGTAGCGCTACTGACTACGTTGCGATCGTTGATGCCGAGACCTTTGCGGAGTTGCAAGCGGTATCAGCAACAGCCAGGATGGCGATTGCGGCGCACGTGGGAGGCGTGCGGCTGATCGACAATATGCTGCTCAAGGGCTAGCCGGAACTCAGAGGGCGGCAGTGGCGCGGCCCTGCGCTCGCGCACGCGTCCGCAAAAACCCCCACAGCCATCGTTTACACCACCCAAATTGGCTATCTTTAAAAGATGGACGGTATCAGCAGAGAGGCTTGGATTCAGGTGCGGTATGAGTTTCGGGAGGAGTTCCCGGACGACTGCTGCCTGGGCCAAGATTCTGCTGCGTCAGTGGGCCGGGACTTCATGTGCAGTAAGTCAACGGGTGTAAAAGCCAATATGGCACTTTTCGCACCCACGCTCGAAATCCATCACGCTACGAGCCATGAGCAACGAAGCCGATACATGTCGTAAATTCGTAGTGCCCAGGCTTCAGGCGGCGGGGTGGGACAACGATCCGTGTTCCATCGCTGAACAGCGGACAGTCACCGATGGTCGCGTCATCCCGGCAGGTCGTGGTTTTATCCGTAAGCCCCCCAAGCGGGTCGATTATCTCCTCCGCTACCGCCGTGACTTCCCGCTCGCCGTGGTCGAGGCCAAGGCCAGCTCTAAGCCCCCCACCGATGCTATCCAGCAGGCGCGTTTATACGCTGAAATGCTGGGCCTCAAGTTTGCCTACGCCACCAATGGCAAAGCCATCATTGAGATCGACTACTTCAACGGCACGGAAATCCAAGTCAGGGACTTTCCCAAACCTGAAGAGCTCTGGGAGAGGTACCAAGCCGGAAGTCATGTCACGGCCCCGACACAGGTTGAGCACCTCCTTGCGCCGTGCAATACCATCGGTGGTAAGACGCCTCGCTACTACCAGCAGATTGCTATCAACCGCACTGTTGAGGCCATCCTGGGCGGCAAGCGTAGGCTTCTTCTGACGATGGCAACCGGCACCGGGAAGACGACCGTAGCTTTCCAGATTTGCTGGAAGCTTTGGTCCAGCCGCTGGAACTCCACAGGCGAGCATCGCAAGCCACGTATCCTCTTCCTTGCGGATCGCAACATCCTGATCGATGACCCGAAGGATAAGGATTTCAGCCCCTTCGGCGATGCCCGGCACAAGATAGAATCCGGAGAAATTATCAAGAGTCGCGAAATGTATTTCGCTACCTATCAGTCGCTCGCCGAAGACGAACGCCGCTCGGGGTTGTTCCGTGACTTTCCATCAGACTTCTTCGATCTGGTTATCGTGGACGAATGTCACCGTGGCAGCGCCCGTGATGACAGCTCGTGGCGCGTCATCCTCGAACACTTCAAGCATGCATATCAGCTTGGGATGACTGCGACACCGCTTCGCGAGGAGAGCCGCGACACTTACCTGTATTTCGGCAATCCCCTTTACGAATACAGCCTGCGTCAGGGCATCGACGATGGCTTTCTTGCGCCTTACCGGGTGCATCGCGTGGTAACACAATGGGATGCGTCCGGGTGGCGACCCAGCCGCGATGAATTCGATCGCTATGGACGGGCGATCCCGGATGACGAGTATCAGACCGGAGATTTTGAGAGGGTGGTCGCTTTGCGTGCGCGAACGCAGGCGATAGCCCGTCACTTGACCGACTTCCTTAAGGCCAGCGACCGCTTCGCCAAGACCATCGTCTTCTGTGTCGATCAGGAACATGCTTCAGAAATGCGCAAGGCACTGGTCAACCTCAACGCCGACCTGGTCGCGCAATATCCCGACTACGTGTGCCGTGTAACATCTGACGAGGGAGCCATAGGGCGCGGACATCTATCCAGCTTTCAGGACCTTGAGAAGAAAACTCCGGTCATCCTGACTACCTCGCAGCTCCTCACGACTGGTGTCGATGCGCCCACCTGCAAGAACGTGGTCCTTGCGCGCGTCGTCGGCTCCATGAGCGAATTCAAGCAGATCATCGGGCGCGGAACGCGTCTGCGCGACGACTACGACAAGCTGTGGTTCAACATCCTCGATTACACCGGATCGGCAACCAGGATGTTTGCTGATCCGCAATTCGACGGCGAGCCGGAGCTCGTTGCTGAGTATCAAGTGGATGATCAGGGAAATACGATCGTAACAACAGGCATACCCGCCATCGTCACGGAAAGGCCTTGGGACATTGGGCCAGTTGAGGTCGATGAGCCGCCGGTCGATGAGCCGCCGCGAAAGTTCTATTTCGATGGTGGTCATGTTGAGATTGTCGCTCATCTGGTGCACGAGCTTGATCCGAGCGGACGCCAGCTTCGTGTCGTCCGCTACACGGATTACGCGGCGGAGAGCGTCCGCTCCATTACGCCCACATCTGCCGACCTCCGTTCGCGTTGGTCGAATGCAGGGCAGCGCGCGGACATAATTGCAGCTCTTGCCGAGCGCGGTATCGACTTTGCGCACCTGGCCGAAGTGACCGGTCAGTTTGATGCTGACCCCTTCGACCTTCTTTGTCATCTCGCTTTTAGCGCGCCATTGCGCTCGCGTCGTGAGCGGGCACAGCGGCTTAAGTCGGAGCGCAAGGACTATTTTGAGAAATTCTCACCGGAGGCACGTCAGGTACTCGACGAGCTTCTGGAAAAGTATGCGGAGCACGGGGACGCACAGTTTCTCTTGCCGGATGTGCTGAAGGTTCCGCCGATTTCAAACCACGGCCAGCCCGCCGAAATAATCAAGCTATTTGGCGGCCCGGAACAACTCAGGCGAGCTGTAAACGATCTGCAAGGACTCCTGTATGGCCAGGGCTAAGAAGAGCGGCAGAGCCGCAGCTCCAATGACGACCTCGCAAATGCTCGGGAGCCTGCTCAAGAGCGCACGCGATATTATGCGCAAGGACAAGGGTTTGAACGGCGATCTCGACCGTCTGCCACTCCTGACGTGGATCATGTTTCTCAAGTTCCTGGATGACCTGGAACAGCAGCGCGAAGAAGAATCCAAACTTTCGGGTGAGAAGTTCAAGCCCGCTATCGACAAGCCGTATCGCTGGCGCGACTGGGCAGCAGATGCGCAGGGTATCACTGGCGACGAGCTTCTTGCCTTCATTAACAACGATGAAGCAGTGAGGGCGGACGGCAAGAAGGGGCCGGGCCTTTTCGCGTACCTGCGCGGGCTTTCAAGTTCCAACGGCGATAATCGACGCGATGTTATCTCCACCGTGTTCAATGGCGTAGATAACCGCATGAAGAGCGGTTATCTCCTTCGCGATGTTGTGAACAAGGTTGGCGAGATTCATTTCACGTCGTCGGACGAGCTACACACGCTGGGCGCGCTATACGAATCAATGCTGCGCAATATTCGTGACGCTGCAGGCGACTCAGGCGAGTTTTACACGCCGCGCGCCGTTGTGCGTTTCATGGTCGAAGTAACCGATCCGCGGCTCGGCGAGACCGTGCTTGATCCCGCCAGCGGCACTGGCGGATTTCTGGTGGAAGCGTTCAACTATCTTGAGAAGCAGGTAGAGACTGTAGCCGATCGTAGGAAGCTGCAAACCGGGAGCATCATGGGCTGCGAGCCAAAATCACTTCCGTACCTGCTTTGCCAGATGAACCTGCTGCTGCACGGACTCGACGCCCCGCAGATCGACCCTGGAAACGCTCTGCGTTTCAAGCTTTCCGAAATCGGCGAGAAGGAACGCGTGGATGTGATCCTCACGAATCCGCCGTTTGGTGGGGAGGAAGAAAAAGGGATTCAGGGCAACTTTCCGGAAGATCGGCAGACGGCGGAAACTGCGTTGCTGTTCCTGCAACTCATCATGCGCAAGCTCAAGCGCCAGCCGACCGGAGTCGGACGCCCGGCCCGCGCCGCCGTCGTCGTGCCGAACGGCACGCTGTTCGGTGATGGTGTCTGCGCACGCATCAAGGAAGAGCTGCTCAAAGACTTCAATCTTCATACCGTCGTACGGCTGCCGAACGGCGTGTTCGCGCCATACACCGGCATCCCGACGAATATCCTGTTCTTCGACCGCTCCGGGCCGACGAAGGAAGTCTGGTACTACGAGCAACCCTTGCCCGAGGGCCGGAAGAACTACAC
>CAZDMG010000078.1:0-11536 GCA_964506655.1 uncultured Gemmatimonadaceae bacterium | reverse complement strand
CGCATACAACGTCCACTGGAGATCGTGGCACTGGTACCGGTGCCAATGCTTCAGCCGCTGGCAAAACCAATACGGAGCACACGGCAGGCGGTTCAGAGGGCGGGCCTGACACCGGGGCAGATTCCCGGCACTCCGAAGAAGAGCTCAGATCCCGAAAGGACGCAGCTGCCCCATTTGTATTTCTGCTTGCCTTCGCTGCACTCGCCGCTGCTGCATGGGCGATCTGGCGCCTGCTGCAACGCGACTAACCGCGACTAACTCCGTGCGCTCTGCAGCCGTCGAGCGCTGGCCTGCTGCATTACTTCGTCACCGCTCCAGGCAACTACAGTCGGGATATCAACTCCCAATTCCCCGATAAAACGGGGATCGCCGAGCGCGATAAGAATAGCCGAACGATGCATCCGCTCCGCACTGGCGATTGCCTCTCTCACAGCTTTGATGCTGGACTTTTTAAGCGTCGTGCGCCCGCGTCCCGGGTAAAGCTCTGCGAAGAATGCAATAACAAGTGGCCCGCCGCTGCTGATCCCGGCGGCTGACACCTGCCTGGCGTCTGTACCACCATTCCTGAGCGCCTCCAGAATTGCAGTGCGGTCACACCGCGCCGCGGAATGCGCGCCACGATTGCCGCTGCCAGCTCCCTCGTCATCGTCGATAATGACAACTTCAGTAACTGCTCCTAGAGGCGGCAGTGGCCCGCTACGAACCTGTGTCACCCTGTCGGCCAGCAGTGCACCCCACGCGGTATCTGCACCACTCGGCCTTCGCCAGTCATTGGGTGGAGACGCCCACTGCGCCCACTTGAGCCTGCGACGCGTGGCCTGCTTCACCACCTCGGGGTCCAGCAGTCCGTCAACAACTGCTGCACAGAGAGCTTCCACTGTAGCAGCTACATCGGGCGGATCGAGCACTACATCACATCCTGCTCTGATTGCCAGAACGGCCGCGTCAGCAGCACTGCGTCCTTCAGTTGCTGCTCTCTGGGATATGGAATCGGCGACCACCAGATTGTCATACTTGAACTGCTGCCTCAGGAGCCACTGCACGATCTCACGCGACTGCGACGCCTGCAAGCCACTCGGATCCAGAGCGCGGTATCCGGCATGTGAAGTCATAATGCTTGCGACCCCTGCAGTAATTGCGGCCCGGAAAGGCAGTAGGTCATTCCCTTTCAGTGTGTCGGCAGTTGCGTCCACACGAGGCATCTTGCGTTGCGGGTCAACTGTAATCCGCCCTATCCCCGGAAAATGTTTGGCGCAGGCAAGAACTCCCTCAGCCTGGCAGGCTTCAATCCATGCGGCCACAAGCTTGCCTGCGCGCGCACCATCAGATGCCACAGTCCTGGTCCCCAGCACGGGGTTCCCGCTTATCACTGCAATATCGGCTACAGGCGCAAGGTTCCAGTTGACGCCCATGGTTCTGGCTTCGCGTGCGGTCAGCCGTGCAGCCCGCCTGAGTGACTCCATATCCCCGAGTGCAGCGATAGCCTCAAGAGGCGGTAATCCGGTGGCGCCACAAAAGCGCTGACCTGCGCCGCGTTCAAGCTCTGCACCTATGAGCAAAGGATGCGCTGAGCGGAGCTGCAACTCCTTTGTGAAAGCCCTGACACTCTCCTGATCGCCGCCGGATAGAATGAACCCCCCGACGCCCAGTTCAAGTGCAGCACGCACGCCCGGGTTGTCGGCGCTGAACTCACCCGCAGAGCCTGGCTCCAGAACAGGTATCAGAAGAGATGCAGCCTCGCGCTGCTGAATCTTGCTCATCCTGCTACAATAGCACCAAGACAACGTGCGCCGCGAGCACCAGTCGCGCCCGGAACGTTACCGGGCTCGCCGATCAGTGTCAGGTACCCGAGGAAAGCGAACGCTACTGCTTCTTTCGCTTCGCCGTTGAAGAAGTGCTCGTCGAAGAGGGCAATAGATGGTGCACCCGCACGAGGCAGCATAGTGGTGTCTGATGGCCTGTGTTCATCGGCAGCCGCTGCAGACTGAGCGAATGTCTTATGTATCGCTTCCGTGAGCGCCGGGTTCCGTGCGCCGCCGCCGCTTAAGTACAACCGCGCTACCGGTTCCGGTACGAAGCGACAATACTGATCGACGATACTCTGTGCAGTGAACGCCGTTGCAGTGGCGACAATGTCCTCATCGGTACAGCCGTCTGCGTCCTGGCAATCAGCAATGAATCGAAGTGTGAAGTCGTGCGTGAAGAGTTCGCGTCCGGTACTCTTTGGTGGCGGTCGCATGAAGAAACTCCCCGACAGATACTTCGTCAACACGTCGTTCAGCACCCGCCCCTTAAGCGCGATCTCTCCGTTTACATCGTACTGCATTCCGGAATACAGAGTCCGCACAACGTCGTCGATCAGGATCACACCGGGCCCTGTATCGAAGGCGCGCACGGCAGCCAGCTGTTGCTTGCCGGAAGACGAAGGTGGAACCACTGTGATATTGCCAATACCACCGATGTTCTGAAACGCGCACCATTCATCGGAGTCTGCAAACAAGAGCGCATCAGCTATTGGCACAAGCGGTGCGCCCTCGCCGCCTGCAGCAATATCGCGTGAACGAAAATCACAGATCACTCTGCATGACGTACGCTCTGCGATTGTTGCAGCGTCTCCCGTTTGCCAGCTGCTGTGCCCCGGTTCATGCCACAGCGTCAGACCATGTGATGCAACAGCGGCTATCTCTTCACGGCGAAGGTCTGTCTCGGCCATCACAGCAACAGCTGCATCAGCAAGCAAGTGCCCTACATCGACGTTCAGCCTGCAGTATTCCTTTGCGCTGCCGCTTTTCATGGCGGCCAGCAGTCGTGCCCGAATGTCGTCCGGGAATGGTTTCTGAATGAACGCCAGCAGCTCTGCTCCAACGCGTTCCGACGGGTGTAAAAGTGAAAAGCGGACGACAGCTGCAGATACACCATCCAGCGATGTACCGGACATCAATCCGACGAGGATCATATCGTCGCGCGTTTCAGTACTGCCGTCAGCAGTCCTGCCGGCAGCGGCCGTTTCTGGCACATGACGACGTTCAATCTGCGTCATTACTTCCCTGAACCACGGCTGGCGGTGCTGCGTTTACAATGCGACGAATCACACCACCGGAGTCCTGCAACAACCGGTCTGCCTCGTCACTGCCAACACCGGCAAGCTGCATCACGATTGCACGCTTGACGCCGCCATTGCTTCGGGCCAGAACAGTGCGCGCCTCATCCCGCGATACATCCAGAACTTCCATCAGTATCCGCTCAGCCCGATCAGTGAGTTTGGCGTTTGTTGCCTGGAGGTCGACCATGAGGTTGCCGTAGCTCTTGCCGAGTCGGATCATGGCAGCTGTCGTGATGGTATTGAGCACCATCTTGGTTGCAGTGCCGGCCTTCATGCGGGTGGAGCCGGTAAGGACTTCGGGACCGGTAATGGGCACTATCTGCACCGAGGTTGCTTTAATCATTTCCGGCGGTGGCGGTGTGCAGGCCAGTATAACCGTGAAGGCGCCGGCCTCCTGCGCACGCTCAAGCGCCCCACGCACAAACGGAGTGGTTCCGGAAGCAGCGATCCCAATTACAACGTCTCCACTCCCGACGGCGTGTTCATCAATAGCGCTGCGCCCGCCCTCAGGGTGATCTTCGGCTCCTTCAACGGGTGAGCGCAGTGCCCTGTCGCCGCCGGCAATGATCCCTGTCACCTGCCACGGCTCAGTTCCGAACGTCGGCGGACATTCACTGGCATCCAGCACGCCCAGCCTCCCTGAAGTCCCTGCCCCGACATAGAAGAGCCTGCCACCGCTGCGGATGGCCTGTTCAACCTGCTGTACCACCGCTGCGATCGCGTCCGACTGGGTAGCCACTGCGTCGGCCACTGAGTGGTCCTCAGCGTTGATGGCGGCGACGATCTCCCGCGCAGACGCAAGATCGATCTCTTGCGTGCGCGGATTGCGCTGTTCAGTGATACGCGGATCTGGAGAGACGGGTGGCACCGGGGAGACGGGGGGAAACGGTAAGGCTGGGTACTGCGGCCGGCGAAACATCGGGACGCGATGAGTATCACGATGCACGAAAGCTCATCGGCAAGTTAGAGAGTGCTCTATAGCCGGGCAAGCAAAACCCACACTGGATTAAGCTGCCAGGGGTAAATGGCTTTACTTTGCGTTTTAGATTTGCGTTTTAGATTTGGCTTTACTTCGTGTTGCCGTGCGTATGCTCCAATGCCAGACTCAGTAACACTACGTAGAGTCGGCCTTGCACTGCTACATCAGATCGCAATGGTTTTCTTATCCGAGGCATATATGAGCGTGCTCAGCAATCCAGCTAAACTGTTCCGACTCTCCGGGAGTGCCGGCACGTCAGGGCGCAGTCTCTCCCGGCGCAGTCACTTCCGGCAGAGGGAGCTTTCAGTGCTGGCAACGCTCACGTCAGCAGCAATACTGGCGTCGTGTGCCGGTGTCCCGGGCCTAGGCAAGTCCGGGGAGAAGACTGCACGTTTCAACCCCAAAGGAGCACCAGCGATTCCAGCCCGGGTTGCACCGGTGTTCCCGGCTGGTTGGCGCTTCGAGGCGGGCGAGGAGGCCACATTTGCACCCAGGGGAATGGCCGTCAGCAACAGCCCGGAGGCCAGCGATGCTGCTCTGGAGATATTGCGAAATGGCGGCAACGCGGTGGATGCAGCGGTTGCACTGGGTTTCGCACTCACGGTAGCCTGGCCGGAAGCCGGGAACATCGGCGGTGGCGGCTACATGGTGATCCGCATGGCCGACGGTCGATCGGAGACCATCGATTATCGCGAAGTCGCGCCGCTCGCGGCCACGCGCGATATGTACCTCGACGAGCACGGCAACCTCACCGACAAGAGTGTCGTTGGACACCTGTCTTCCGGTGTACCCGGTGCTGTAGCCGGCCTGGCCTCAGCGCTTTCACGACATGGCACCATGAGCCTCCGCGAAGTCATGGCACCGGCCATCCGTCTCGCCAGAGACGGATTCACAGTCGACAACGCACTTGCGTCATCGATTCAGAACTCGCGCTCGCTCATTTCCCGTTTTGAAGGGAGAAACCTGTTTATTCCGGGCGGCGAGCCCGTGCGAGCAGGGCAACTGCTCAAACAGCCTGATCTCGCACGCACACTGGAAGCAATAGCTGAGAGCGGTCCGGCAGCATTCTACCAGGGGTGGATCGCCGACTCCATCGTTGCTGAAATGAAACGCGGCGACGGAATTATCACCCGTCAGGATCTGGCGCGCTACGTACCTATCTGGCGCACGCCGATCGAAACCACATATCGCGGATATCGTCTTGTCTCCATGCCGCCATCCAGTTCGGGTGGTGTAACCGGCGCTGAGTCGCTCAACATCCTTGAGCAGTACGATGAGCTTCCTCCGTTCGGAAGCACGGGCTACGTCCACGCACTCGGCAGTGCATATCAGCGCGCGTTTATCGATCGGAACTCCCGGCTCGGCGACCCGGAATTCATTCAGGTGCCCGTTGTGCAGCTCACAAGCAAGGAATACGCGCTGGCGCTCCGGAAGACCATCAGCGACACCAGAGCCACGGCAACACGTGACCTGGAGCCTCAGATGAACCAGATGGCGCGCGAGCCGATGAACACTACTCACTACTCTGTTGTCGATGCGAGCGGTAATGCAGTCGCCACGACAACGACTCTCAATAACTCATGGGGGTCTGGAGTCTGGGTGCGCGGTGCCGGTTTCTTCATGAACGACGAGATGGACGACTTCGCAGCGCAGCCCGGCAAGCCCAACATGTTCGGACTCGTTCAGGGAGAACAGAATGCGATTCAGCCCGGCAAGCGGATGCTGAGCGCCATGTCGCCAACGATAGTTCTCGACCCAGCCGGTCAGGTGCTGTTGGTGGCTGGAGCTGCCGGAGGGCCCACGATTATTACCGGGACCACGCAGGTAATTCTGAATGTCATTCAGAACCGCATGAATCTGGCAGATGCAATGCGCGCTCCGCGCGTTCATCATCAGGCTCTCCCCGATTCGCTGACATTTGAGAACGGCGGCCTTTCAGCTGCTGTGGCTGATTCACTTCGCGCAATGGGACACGCCCTCCGGCCGATACGTGCACTGGTGAATGTGAACGCAATCATGCGCGTAAAGGGCGGCTGGGAAGGTGTTCCGGAGCCACGCAGATCCGGCAAAGCGTCCGGATTCTGAGTCGTCAGCAAACTGAGTCAATTGATTTTACACTCTCAATCCAAACCACTTGAAGCGCCACAGATTGTCTGCAGCGGCACTGTTGCTCGCTGCTGTTTATGCATGTACCGGCAGTAACAATAGTGCAAACAGTGATCAGCCCAAGAGCAGCGAGCCCGACAGCAGTGCAGCAAATGCGGGCAATGTGTCCGAAATAGCCGGCGGTACGAATGCCTGGGCCGCGGGCGCGCAACAGGCATCACGCGCATCCGGCCGCGTTGCGGATTACCCCGACTGGATCATTGCCGATGCCAGCAACCGTGAGCCCAACGAACTGGGCAGAATACCGGTGCTCGAGTACCACCTCATAGTTCCGGAAGAGACAGGAGTTTACACACGCACTCCCGAACGACTGCGACAGGATCTCGAGGAGCTAAGACGCCGTGGCTACGTTCCGATGAACATGAGCGATATTGCCGACGGCAGGCTGCAGGCATTGCCTAAAGGCATGTCACCCGTTGTACTGGTATTCGACGACGCATCTCCATCGCACTTCCGCTATCTGGAAGAAGGTGACTCACTGGTGATAGACCCCACCACCGCAGTCGGCGTCCTTGAAAGTTTTTCCAGCGAATTTCCGGACTGGCCGCGAAAGGCAGTCTTCTGTGTTCTGCCGGCAGCGCAGGCAGGGCGCTCTCTCTTTGGCGATAAGGGTATAGAGGGACAAAAATCAGAGTGGCGGTACCGCAAACTTCAGTTCCTGCACAGCCAGGGGTACGAAATCTGCAATCACACCCTTTATCATGCCCGACTCGACAGGGCCGGTGACAGAGTCGAAGAGTTCATTGCACGCGGCGATATGGCGATAGATTCCGCACTTCCGGGATACCGTGTACGCACATTCGCACTGCCACTGGGTATGTGGCCCGCACAACGCGACCGGGCGTGGCAGGGGAGCTGGACTGACCCGCGCTCCGGACGCATTGTGACATACAACTACGATATCGTCCTTGAGGTCACAGGTGCTCCCAATGAGAGTCCATATGACCCGGCATACGACCCGCACAGCTTCAACCGTCAGATCATGTATCGCAACGCGCTGGAGGTGACACTGAACAACCTCGACAAGCCCGGTCCAAAAGGGCGATACGTTTCAGACGGTGATTCCACTGTGGTAACCAGAAAAGATCACTGACGTTCGCCGCAGAAATAAAAAAGCGGCAGGCACCGTGTGTAATACCGGTACCTGCCGCAATTCACAATGCGCAGATCAGTTTGAAGCCAACTGAATTGTCAGTGCTTTATCCAGGCTGATAGCGATTGCAGCTCCGGCATCCAGGCAGGTGTCGAAATCCGCAGTTGCTGCGGCCGCTGCTGTACCGGCCGCCGCGCCGGCAGCAGCGCCAACCACAGCGCCCTTGGTGCTCTTGCCGGTAATCTTGCCGATGATGGCACCGACAGCTGCACCGGCAGCGACTTTCTTGGCATCGTCACCCTTGGTGGCGCTCCGAACACGCTCTGTCGATGCGGTTGTAACAGTCGCATCCACCGGGTAGCTCTGATCGCCGACCTTGAGCGATACAAGACGGACTGCAAGCGAAGTGGAGTCACCTGAGTTCTTCGCTGTCCGGACGCTGGTGATCTCGAATGTGCCAACAGCACCTGCCGGAATTGAAACTCCGTTGCTCCCTTCGACTGCATTTTGCACGGTTGCAGTAAACCTGTCACCAATGGCGTTGGTATTGGTGCAAACCTTTGAGGCCGATGCGAACTGCAAGGTCGTACCGGCAGCCACTGTGCTGCTTGTCGGCGCAGGTGCAGGCGCTGGTGTGGGTGTAACCGCAGGAGTGGTCGGCTTAGTGGGAGTGTTCGCTGGTGGAGTCACCGGTCGCTGCTGTGCAGGGCGCGGAGGCGTTGTTGGTGCAGCTGCCTGCTGGGGAGCTGCTTGCGGCTCAGGAACATCCTTTAGCTGCGGCACCACGGCACTGTCAACACCGGCCAGTTCCAGCGAACGCGCTGCGAGACTGTCGGCATCTGCTGTGCTGTTCCCGCCAGTGCCACCGCCACATGCTGCAAGTACAAACAGAACTGCTGCGCCGGAGAGTGTCAGCTTTGCAGTTGCCTGCAAGGTATATTTTTTCAAAGTAGTTACTCCAGATAAATTTTTATGCGCGGGCTGATCATGCGCCTGACAGCCTGCACGATGTATTAAAGATGACACAAAACGGATGACAGGAAAAGCAGGAAGGTCCCTGCTGCGGCTACTCCCTTATTACCGCCCCTATCGATGGAAGGTTGCTTCAGGGCTGGTGATGGTTATCACAGGCGCGGCACTGTCCGCTGTGGTGCCGGACTTTCTGCGCCGCGGAATCGACCTGATAGAGGCCGGCGTCGGTGCGTACGGGCTCCTGCCTCTCGCCGGACTTATGCTCGGCGTTGCCGTTCTGAGTGGCCTCATGCGATTCGGTATGCGGATGCTCCTCAACAGCATCAGCCGTCGGATAGAAACCGACCTCCGCCACGATATTTTTACGCACCTGCTGACCCTCGATGCCGGTTGGTTTGTGAGGTGGCGCACAGGTGATCTGATGGCCCGCCTTACCAACGACCTGAGCGCAGTGCGAATGGCGAGCGGGCCTGCCATCATGTACATGGCCAACACGATTGCAGGTGGCCTCTTTGCCATGGTCATGATGACCCGCATCAGTGCGCAGCTTACGCTCTACGCACTCCTGCCGATGCTCGGACTCCCCTTCCTTATGATCCGCCTTGGCTCGCGGATTCACCGCCGCTTCGAAACAGTCCAGGAACAGTTCGGAGACCTCACCACACGCGCACAGGAAAACCTTTCTGGTGTCCGTGTAGTACGTGCTTACCGGCAGGAAGACGCGGAGACCCAACGCTTCGCCGCCCTCGGCGAGAGTTACCTGGAGGCTAACATGGCGCTGGCCCGACTGAATGGCCTTCTGCATCCGGGCTTTGCATTCCTCGCCGGGACCAGTACAGTTGTCACGCTCGCTGTTGGTGGACGACTGCTGATAGCCGGAACCATATCAATCGGCGGCTTCGTTGCTTTCAGCCTCTATCTCGCCATGCTGATGTGGCCCATGATAGCACTGGGATGGACCACGAATCTGTTGCAGAGAGGCGCAGCGTCGATGTCACGGGTGCTGGACATTCTTGATTCGAAACCCTGGTCAGTGGAAGACAACGGCAAAACGCAGCTCGTGACAACCGCGTCCGGCCGGTCTATTGAGTTTCGCGATGTCTGGTTCAGATACCCCTCAGGTGATGGGTACAATCTGGAAGAAGACGGCGGTGCGTCACGATGGGTTCTTAAAGGAGTTTCATTCGTCGTGCCCGCTGGCACCACACTGGCCATTGTCGGCGCCACCGGCTCAGGCAAGAGCGCCCTTATGGATCTCATACCGCGTTTCTTCGATGTGAACAGGGGCGCTATTTTCGTGGATGGAGTTGATATCCGCGATATACCGGTCGCGGAGCTCCGTCACTCGATAGGCTACGTACCACAGGAGACACTGCTCTTTTCTGAAACGATCGGCGCCAATGTAGGTTATGGGCTGACGCAGGACATCATGCCGATGCGGTTTACTGGCGAGCACGCGGCAGTTGGTATGACCGGCGACGTGGTTCTTTCTGAAATCATTGACGCCACTGAAGTCGCTCAGCTCACCGAAACTCTTTCAACACTGCCAGACGGCTACGGCACAAGACTCGGCGAGCGTGGCATCAATCTTTCCGGTGGACAGAAGCAGCGCACAGCACTCGCACGTGCACTCGCACGCAATCCGGATATAGTCCTGCTGGACGACGCACTCTCTGCTGTTGATACTGATACCGAAGCAGCTATCCTGAGTGGGCTACGCGGTGCACTTGCAAAGCGAACAGCAGTCATTGCATCGCACCGCGTGAGTACTGTGCGCAACGCGGATCTCATCATCGTACTCGACGAAGGCGCTGTTGTGGAACAGGGCTCGCATTCTGAACTGATACAGCGCGACGGTGCGTACTCAGCGCTGCTCAAACGTCAGCAACTGCTCGACGACATCGAGCGCCGCAACTGACGCCACATCAGATACTGCAATTTTCACCACGACTGACTCGGCTGTCCCGTTAGCCGGCACGATTCACTTTTGATCGCAACGGTTCACCCACTCACACGGTGACCACTTCAGATCCGGTCGAGCAGGAAGTCCGGGGTGAACGGTTGCAGCCAGATCGCGAGCTTCTGGAACCACCCGGTAAGCATCATCACACCAACCAGGATCAGCAGCAGCCCTGCAATGCGGTTGACCGTGCCGAGTTGCTTGCGGAACCGCTCGAAAAAGCGGAAGAACCTTTCCAGAGCCACAGCGCTCAGCACAAATGGAACCGCAAGTCCGAGTGAATACGCGCTCAACAGCGTGATACCTTTGCCCAGCTCTGCCTGAATACCGGCAATCGACAGAATCGCGCCAAGAGTCGGGCCCAGACACGGTGTCCACCCCGCTCCGAACGTAATGCCAACCAGCACTGTTCCCAGATAGCCAATGGGTTTGTCGCTGAGCTGGAAACGTCGCTCACGCTGCAGCGCATCAATTCTGAGTGCGCCAAGCATCCACAGGCCGAGCAGGATGATCAGTACCCCACCAGCACGCGCTATCCAGTCCCGGTATGCAAGGAGCATCTGGCCCAGCATCGTTGCGGCCGCACCGAGAGCGACAAAGATGATTGAGAAACCCAGCACAAAGAACAGCGAATGAACAATCGCCGTCCGTCTTGCCTGTGCCACATTCTCCAGGCTGAGCCCGGTTATGAAAGTGATGTAACTCGGAACAAGGGGGAGCACGCACGGGCTGAGGAAACTCAGCAGCCCTGCGGAAAAAGCCACGAACAGTGTGACGGCTTCAGGATCCATTTTCAACCTCGGGCTGAATGCGGAGGATATGCATAAGTCCTTCCGCGTCATAGCGGGCTACCGGAGCTTCTTCGCCCGTGCGCCTTTGAACACCACGAACTACCTCTTCAACCTTAACAAGTGGCGCATCAGCCTCTTCAACGACTCCGAACTGCCACTTGCCCCGATCGGGCCCTTTGATGACATGAGTGTAGCGCGCGGTGTAAACGGTGTGCCGTACGGCCTCCACACCGCCATGCGCTGCGATCACGGCGATACCCGTTTCCACCGCTCCCTGCCTCAATGGCGAAAAGAGGTGGAGTTCGTCGATTCCCTTCACCGGTATCCGTTCCGAAATCGCGCGCAGGAACCGTTCGGCCGTCTCGCTGACCGGATCGATACGGTGCGGCCTTAAACCAGTCGCGGCTGTTCCTTCAGCAATGCCTCTGCTTAATTCATGACTCATGTGATGAAGTCGAGTTGTTGAGTATCG
>CAZDMG010000077.1:0-11685 GCA_964506655.1 uncultured Gemmatimonadaceae bacterium | reverse complement strand
CTGCGGAAGGCTTTCTCTATTATGTAATGCCGTTTGTGGACGGTGAATCGCTGCGGGATAAGCTGAACCGTGAAACGCAGTTCGGGATCAGTGAAAGCGTGGGCCTGATAAGTGAGATCGCCGATGCACTTCACTATGCGCATCAGCAGGGCGTTGTGCACCGCGACATCAAGCCTGAGAATATTTTGCTGCATGCAGGGCGTCCGATGGTGGCCGATTTCGGGATAGCGCTCGCGGTCAGTGCCGCCGCCGGTGGTCGCATGACGGAAACCGGCCTTTCACTCGGCACACCGCATTACATGTCGCCGGAACAGGCAACGGCTGAAAAGAACATTACTGCACGAAGCGATGTCTATTCACTTGGTGCGGTGCTGTATGAAATGCTGACCGGGAACCCGCCGCACACAGGCGCATCGGTGCAGCAGATCATAATGAAGATCGTGACTGAGGACGCTGCACCGGTCCGGACTCTGCGTAAGAGTGTTCCAGCAAATGTTGAGGCTGCGTTAAGCAAGGCACTGGAGAAAGTCCCGGCTGATCGCTTTGAGAGTGCAAAGGCGTTCAACGATGCACTTCATGATGCCGCGTTCCGTCTGGGTGCCGTCGGCCATGCCAGCTGGTCACAAGCAACAGCGGCCGGCACATGGCGACATCGATTGCGCGATCCGTTCTTTGCGGTGCCATCTGCTGTTGCGGTTGCAGCCGTAGCGCTCGCAGTTGCGGCACTTGTTACACGCCGGGCTCCTGTAGCAGATGATGCGCCAACGGTACGTACAGTATTGACCGGACTGTCTCCGGAGAGAACCAGGGTAGGTGGACGTCGCGTGGCGATTTCCAGTGACGGAACGACGCTGGTTGCCGGCGGGCCGGATGAAATGCTCTACGTGCGACAGGCAGATGATACAACCTTCCGCCAGATCCCCGGTACAAAGGGCGCTCTCCATCCGGCCATATCGCCTGATGGCGACTGGGTTGCTTTCAAGCAGGGAATGGGGCTGGTTAAGGTGCAGTTGAACGGTGGCCCTGTGGTTACTATCGCTGACTCAGGGTCCAATCCACATTGGTTTGCACCGGATTCAATCATCTACGACAATTCCGGCGTATTGTACATCGCCGCCAGCGGCCTGTCATCGCGCATAGCTGACATACATGGCGGGCGGCCGTTTATGCTCCCCGACCGCAGCGGTGTCCTGTTCGAGGAAAGATCAACAGGAGTAATCTCGACAGGAGGTGTCTTGCTTCTCGAACTGGCTACCGGCGAGACCTCCCTTCTCATTCCCGGGGGTTCCAGTCCACGGTACATACCAACAGGAGAGCTCCTTTACGGTGATTACAGTCTTCAGGCTGTGTTCGCTGCACACTTTGATCTTGCGAAGCACAAGACGTCGGGTGCGCCGGTGCCAGTACTTCCATCAGTCGCCGTCTTCGGCGGTGGCGCCGTGCAAATGGATGTGTCCGATAATGGCACGCTCGTGTACATTGGCGCTTCGGCACGGAGTGAGCAGTATCGCCTCTTCTGGGTTGACACGGTCGGTGCTGTCACGCCTTTGCCATTGGAACCGGGTGCACCGTCTCTGCCAAGAATCTCACATGATGGCAGCCGCCTCGCTTACTACGAATCAACCGGGAGGTCGTTTGCAGCGTACGTGTACAATTTCGCAACCGGCGCGCGTACTGCGTTTCCCGGTTCGATGGGAGGGTATGCAGTCTGGCTGCCCGGTGATACGAGCATCTATCTTTCGGGGCCAGGTAGCACCGTACTCGCAGCAGCAGACGGCAGTGGGCGCGCACGACTAATTGAATACTCAGCACGTGGTCCGATAGTCGGAGTCTCGCCGGATGGCGAATGGGTCATCGTTGAGGAATTCAATGGACCCACTGCGCCTGATATTCTCATAGCGCGAGGCAACACGGATACGCTTGATGTGAGGCCGTATCTGCACGCCACCTGGGCAGAGATGCAACCCATTGTATCACCCGACGGACACTGGATGGCATACGTGTCGGATGAAACGGGAACTGGCGAGGCGTACATCCGTTCCTTTCCTGATCCTGGCCCGGCTGTGAAAGTCTCAACCGGTGGCGGGTCCAGTCCGCTCTGGGCCCCAGATGGCTCGGCACTGTATTACGTCTCGTCAAACGATATGTATCGCGCTGAATTGCGTATTGGTGATAGGACATCGGTGACATCGGTGATGTCCCGCCGGAAACTCTTCACAGTACCGTTGCAATTCGACTTCGAAGCACGCGTTCAGCAGATTGATATCGCACCGGACGGCTCCCGCTTCATAGTCGCTGCGCTGGATCCAGATACTGCTGAACAGGATGGCGGGCGCCAATCGCCGGGTGTCGGAACGATGTTCCTGGTGGCGAACTGGTTCAGTGAACTCAAAACTGCAATGGCGCACTGATGCACCGACCGGCGGAGGCACTGCAATTGTGGTATGGCCTGTATCGGGTGGGCCCACTTCGGAGCGCGCATGAACATTGATGCGCTGCGCACTGCGCTTTCCGATCGATACGACGTCGCCCATGAACTTGGTGCGGGCGGTATGGCCACAGTCTATCTCGCCGAAGACATCAGACATCACCGCCGGGTAGCCATCAAGATCCTGCATCCGGAGCTGAGCACACTGCTCGGACCGGAGCGGTTCAGGAGAGAGATTGAACTCACTGCGTCGCTTCAGCATCCACATATCCTGCCGCTCTTTGATTCAGGGAGCGCCGGTGGATTGTACTACTATGTAATGCCGTATGTAGAGGGCGAGACGCTGCACGATCGCCTGACCCGTGAGAAGCAGCTGCCTGTCGATGACGCGCTTCGCATCGCAAGCGAAATCGCAGACGCACTCGATTACGCGCATAATCGCGGCGTTGTTCACCGCGATATTAAACCCGACAACATCCTGCTGCACGACGGACACGCGCTGGTCGCTGATTTCGGAATTGCACTCGTCGCAAGACAACCGGATGGTGAGCGTATGACGCAAACCGGGATGTCGCTCGGCACGCCGCAATACATGTCCCCGGAGCAGGCTGCTGGCGATCGTGCAGTTGATGGAAGGAGCGATATCTACGCACTTGGCTGCCTGTTGTATGAGATGCTTGTTGGTGAACCTCCCTTTCCGGGCAACAATGTACAGACGGTTATCGCGCGCGTGCTCACTGAAACGCCACATCCGCCCGGTCGCTATCGCAATACAGTACCCAGTGCCGTAGATGCAGCTGTACTGCGCGCTCTGGCCAAAGCTCCGTCTGACAGATTTGCTACCGCGTCGGAGTTCGCCAATGCACTGACCGCGCGCCCTCAACGACGCGCGTGGAGTCTGACACGGCGTCTTACACGGGGCGTCGCTTTAGCGGCCGCAGTGGTTGTTGTGGTGGCAGCCGTTGGGGTGGCGCTGTGGCGGCAATCGCGCGGGCCAGGCGATGTCGTGCCGGATACACTCGCCAGATCCATCGCTGTGCTCCCATTCCAGAATCTCAATGCCGATTCCGGGAATGCCTACTTTACCGACGGCGTACAGGATGAGATCCTTACGCGTCTTGCGACACTCGGTGATCTCAAAGTCATCTCGCGGACGTCCACAGCGAAATACGCAAGTCAGCCGGAAAATCTGCGCATGGTGGGTCAGCAGCTTGGTGTCACCACCGTGCTTGAAGGGAGCGTGCAATATGCAGGTGACAGGGTGCGCATCAATGTGCAGCTGATAGATGTAGCAACCGACAGTCATATCTGGGCAGAGACTTACGACCGCGATCTGGTCAACATTTTTGAGGTTGAAAGCGAGGTCGCGCAGAAGATCGCGGATGCGTTGCGCATCCGGTTGGAGCCTGCTGATGTGGCGCGGCTTGCAGCTGTACCTACGAAGGATCCAGTGGCCTATGACCTTTACCTGCAGGCGCAACAGGTTTTCCGCAGAGCAGTGAGTTCACAAGGCTGGATTGCGATCCCGGCTGCGATCGCTGCTTATAAGAAAGCTGTGGAGCAGGATTCAACCTTTGCTCTTGCCTGGACGCAGCTTGCATTCAGTCAGGCATTGCTCAACTGGACGGGCATGGATCGTTCGCGCGCCGCTATGAACGACGCCGAATCCTGGGTCCGGAAAGCACTTGCATTGCAGCCCGACTTGCCGGAAGCACACCTGACGCTGGGGTACGTTTATCGTTGGGGCTATCAGGACTTCGATAAGGCGATGGCGGAGTATCAGATCGCTGCTGCGCGCCTTCCAAACAGCGCAGATGTCGCGGCCGCGATCGGATTTGTGCACTTCATCCGTGGCAATGTGCCGTCGGCGCTGACGCAACTGGAGCGTGCGGCAGTACTTGATCCACGCGATCCGCACTGGCCTGCACAGCTTGCCATCGGTGAGAGTGCGATCGGCAACTATAATCTTGCTCTCCAGGCATTGTCGCGCGCTCTGGCTGTCGATTCGGGAGCCGCCGAGGCCTTTCTGATCCGGAGTCGGGTGAGCTTGCTGTCGGGAGCATCACCCGGGAGTGTACTTGCGTCACTTGACTCGGCGCCGCAGGCAGCGCAAGGGTCCGGTATGGTTCAGAGTGCGCGCATCGAAGCACTGTTGCTGCAACGCAACTTTGCCGAAGCCAGGCGCATCGCGGAGCGGTTGACTGTTGCAAGCGGTCTGTCGCCGTTGCAGATCGCATCGATACAGGGCGACGTGCTTTGGCTGGCCGGCCAGCGCACGGAAGCTGCAAAGCGTTATGCAACTGCGTTTGAACTGCTGCAACGGGAGTTGCCAACCACCACAGTACCGATACAGGCGTACGCTGAAAACGCATTGGCAGCAGCGCGACTGGGCAGGAGTGTTGATGCAGCTGCGTATGGAGACAGCGTGGCATCGTTGGCAAAGAGAGGCGTGATACCATTGGACAACGGCATTACACCCTGGCTGACGGTAGCGCGTGCGTATGCATCGATGGGTCGGACCGCGGACGCTGTTACCTCATTGCGCAATGTGTTGGCGCGCATGTCCGGGTTCTGGCTTTCGGAATCACTGTTGAGGGAGGACCCCACCTGGGACCCAATCCGTAAGGACGCAGGGTTCCAGGCGTTGCTGAGTGACGCGTCGAAGCAAGGGTCGTAAAGGCCAGGCTGTACACGGGTCGACTCTTTGCAGTGATGCAATCACTGAGCGGGTCGGCCGTCAGGTGTAGCTATTAGCTCGTCCAGCTGATCGAACGTTTCGTTCATCGCCTCTGCCGCACCGGTGCCGGCTGCGTCGAGAGCTTCCTTCGATGGGTACCTTTCGTGCAGCACTACAACTGTCTTGCCGTCTTTCTCCTCGAAGGTGACCGTCGTAACGGGCCCGTTGTTACCACCCTCCTCGTTGGTCCATGCGAGTCGCGAAAACGGTTCAACTACTGTGTACGTTCCATAAAATGCAGCCGGTTCGGGCTGTCCGATGTCGAACTCCAGCCGGTACTTACCACCTACGCGCACGTCCATTTCGCATGATATGAGGGTCATACCGAACGAGCGGGGCACCCACCACCGTTTGAACAGTTCGGCCCTGGTGAATGCTGCAAACACAATGTGCGGCGGGCCATTGACCGTGCGTGTAACGACTACGTCGCAGTCAGATATGCGTTCAACGGTTGTGGGGTTCTTAGCGCGACCGTTCAGGCCTTCGTTTGCTGCGTCCATGTTTGCTCCTGCGGGTTCGGGTGAGGTCTTCAACTACTTTGTCCAGTTCATCAAAGCGGGCGTCCCATTGCTGGTGGTATCTCTGTATCCATGCTGTCTCCTGTTCGAGTCGTCGCGGACCGAGCCGGCAGACGCGGACGCGTCCGACCTTTTCGGTGGTTACGAGCCCCGCCTGTTCGAGGATGGCGACGTGCTTTTTCATCCCAGTGAGTGTCATACCGAACTGGTTGGCCAGGTCAGTGATGGACGCGTTGGTGTGTGCGAGTTGTTCGAGTACGCCCCGCCGTGTAGCGTCGGAGATAGCGGAGAAGGTGGCATCGAGCCGAGTGGATGAAAGCTGAACCATATGGTTCAGTATATACCATAGTACAGGCTAGCGCAACAGGCGGGGGGAAAGATCTTGCGGCCTATATATCCCGAAAGTATGCTCAACTGTTCAGTGTTTCAGACGAATGGATGCGTCTCTGGACATTTCGGTGTGATATTTCCTTTCTCCGTGATCACACCCTCCCCCTTTTTGCAACACGAGGACTCTATGCGCAACAAGTTCGCAATTGCGGCCATTGTGGCCATGGTCACTGCAACGAGCCAGGCAGGTGCCCAGCTTGCCACTTTCGATGATCTACTCGGATGCACTCCGAACAATGACTACGGCATAAGAATAGATAACGGATATCTGGGATTCCAGTGGACCAACTTCTGGGTTGTTAATGGAGCGGCAGCGGCAGCTTATTCCGGCGGACCGGGATATGGGAATGGTACAGTATCGCCGGAGTGTGTCGCCATAAATGGCTTTGGCCAGCCGGCGGCAATCTCATCGGCAACGTCTTTCACTTTTAACGGTGGTTTCTTCACTGCAGCATACGATAATGGACTCTCCGTAAAGATCACCGCCTTCGACGGTCTGATAGAGAAGTACAGCAGTACGTTTCAATTGAGCACCACTACACCGTACTTGTTCGATGTTGACTGGGTGGGTATTGATAGTATCGAGTTCCAGACAGGCCTTGGCAGTCAATTCGCCTTTGACAATTTCCGCTTCAACAATTCGGTGGATCCGAGCATTGTCCCCGAGCCCTCTACTCTGGCGCTCCTGGCCAGCGGGTTTGTCGTGCTGGGGCTGGTACGCCGGCGGCGCGCGCGGGAGTCCTGAACGCGCTGCCTGGTAGCGCTTGAGTTTGTAGCGAACAATCACAGAAGGGGTCCCGGGAAACCGGGCCCCTTTTTGCTTAGCGCGATACTCCTGCTCCTGATAGCGCTGTACATTGAGAGCCGCCGGCACGTGCTCGCCGCGTATGCACTTGCGTGCCTGAAGACGCGCATCGTACCTGTGTCCGTACCTGCCCGTACCTGGAACCATCCACCAATCAGAGAGCTCCCAATGTCAAAGCGCGATATCACCCGGACATACAGTCGCTCACAGTTTGTTGCGAAGCTGCGTCGGCTTGCCGATGCAATTGAGTCTGAACGTGCATTTACGATTCAGGTGGCGGGCAAGCGGATGCGCATACCGGCAACTGCGGAATTCAACATCGAGCACGAGCAGAAAGGCCGGGAGCATGAGCTCGAGTTTCAGCTTGAGTGGCGGGCTGGGGAGTGATGAGAGTGTCAGCGGCCCTGGCGGAATATGCTTAAGGATATCGCAGTAGGGGGTGCGTTCCAGCAGTTCTACATTGGGCTAAGCGATCAGGATCGCATTATCCTCTACGTCCTCCTGGCTGCAGCCGCTTTAATTGGACTTTTCATTGGGAGACGTCGGGCGGGCCGCAAAAAGGGAAACAGACAAGTTGCTTCGTGGCGTCTCCCACGGTTTCAGAACCCGATACTGCAGAATTACAGGCACGTGCTGGCGGTGCGGGCACAGCTCGATTTCATTCCCGCCGAAGCGGTCTGTTCGGTGGTGGTCTTCAGTGGCACTGCCGTATTCAGGACAGAGGTGCCACCCGGTGTGTGCAGCGTCGAGCGCCTGGTTCAATTCGTCAGTGAACATTCGAAAATGATCATGTCGCGTGACCAGCTGCAACTGTGCGTTGGACGACTCGAAACGGCTCGACTCGCAATCAGTGGTCTGACCGACGTTGAGCACGTTGAGAGTCTTGCGCGGCGGTTTGGGAGCAACGTCGGGTGAGAACGGTTGGCGGAGTCAGGTGCCCCGGTAGACGTCGAAGCCCGCCTGTTCCAGCAAAGGCTCACCCCGCAACCTGCACCACAGGCTGCGCGTCCTATATTGCGAACCCATTTACTGACATGCCGTGTCTTATCCGATAGACGACAAGTTCGTTATAGCAATCGCTTCCAGCGCACTCTTCGACCTCACCGAGTCACACACGGTTTTCCAGACCAAAGGTGAAGCGGAGTATCGCGATTACCAGCATGAGCGCGAGAATGAGCCGCTGGAGCCAGGTGTGGCGTTCCCGCTTGTTCGGCGTCTGCTGGCACTGAATGGTAAGGACGCGGACGATCAGCCGGTCGAGGTGATATTGTTATCGCGGAACGATCCGGATACAGGTCTCCGGGTGATGAAGTCGATAGAGCACCATGCTCTACCTGTTGCACGCGCTGCGTTCCTTAACGGACGGTATCCATTCCGGTATCTTGAGGCCTTCAACGCATCGCTCTTCCTTTCAGCAAACGAACAGGACGTACGGATGGCAGTTGAACGCGGTGCGCCGGCCGGTCAGGTGTTGCCTACTGATTTCATCGACAACTCGGAGGAATCCGAATTGCGCATTGCCTTCGACTTCGACGGAATCCTTGCAGACGACTCCGCCGAATCAATTTTCAAAAGCGAAGGACTGGAAGCGTTCCATGATGCAGAATCCGCGTCTGCGTCAGTCCCTATGCCACGCGGACCATTGGCGCGCTTCGTACTCGAAGTCGCGAAACTGCAGCGACGTGAGGCTGAGCGTGCGGCAGCCGACCAAAATTACAAGCCGCGACTGCGACTCGCGATTATTTCTGCACGCAGCGCACCCGCGCATGAACGTGCAGTGACAACACTTCGCGACTGGGGGATCCGGATAGACGAAGTGTTCTTTCTGGGCGGGGTGGCCAAGTCGAGGATACTGAATGTGTTCAGGCCACACATCTTCTTTGACGACCAGCTGAGCCACCTTGGTGAGGATTCGCGCAGGTTCCCGTGCGTGCATGTGCCGTTTGGCGTGGCGAATGCGGGGGCGGGGGGCGGCGCAGAATAGTCAATGAGTATAGGGTAGGGAAGAGCAGCATGTTCCTCCCAGCTCGTATGAGCTGTTGATTGGCGACAACCCTAACACAAACATTTCCAGGCGCTTCAGAGGTACCGAATGTGATGGGAGTCACCACACCCGGATCACCCAACCACACTCCAAAATCCTGGAACGCAATCATGCTAAAAAGCCGCCTCTATTCGGTAATACACCAAAGAACAATAGGAACACTCATCATCTTGAGTGTAAGCGGAACGGCAATGGAAGTAATTCGTCAGCTGTGAATCTGGCAGATGCGCCAGAAATTACGATCTCCGCCTCCGGGGCTAGTTCCTGGATCCACTGTCGACAGCCGCCACAGGGTAGTCGATCCTGAATAGGGCGATCGGCGCGCACATCAATGCAGGAGATCGCAATCACTCGGATATCACGTTCACCAGCAACAAATGCACTACCCAGTGCAATGCGTTCAGCGCAAACGCCTAACCCCAGGCTACCATTCTCGATATTGACACCTGTAAATACGCTTCCTGAAGATCCGAGCACTGCAACACCTACCCGAAATTCAGAATACGGGGCGTATGCATTCTGAGCGACACGGTCCGCTGTCGCAGTCAATGCCATAATAACATCTTCGTTAGTTTGTACTCTCATAATGTGTCCCTCATTAGGGTCGTAAATGTTGTTTGAAAGGATGTAAGTCTGGTGATATACCACTGACTCACAGAGGCATCAATGGTCAATGCAATCTCAAAGCAGTAGCTCGAAACTATATCTCCTGCAACAGGCCGCTGATCCGGGCGCGCACATCTGCAGTTTTGTGTATCCTCCAACTCGCGTTCATTGTTTCCTGCATGGATCCGCTCTCTTCCTTGGAGGGAAAACGCGCAGCAGTCGAAGCCTGCCTGGCGGAAAGCTTCGACACAATGAGGTTGTCAAGGTCGATTAGCTGATCACGTTCGCACAATCCTAATAGCGGCTTTGAAGAACTTAGAATCTCGCTGCAGCAAACTCCAACTTCCACCCGGGCCTTGCTCCAAGACAGCCGATGGAGGTAAGCAGTCTTCAGAGATAATTTCTTCAGTGAGGGACCATGGTTGTACTGAAAGTCCTGGTTGATGCGGTGTAAACCGCAACTCGTTCAGGGCAACGTGATCTGTATCTCGCACATAACGGTTCCCCCGGAGGGTTCTACGGATAAAGTCGACAAAACCCCAATGTGTTTTTCCCATCGGCTTTTCCTTGAGTGGACTTATGCCGTAGTGTGGTTGTGAAAAGGAAGCATAGCCAAACTCTCCCGGAGTAGTCAAAAATTTAGGTTGCATAATCAACGGGTGGTACAGTGGATTATTCGGTCGAATATACGCTTGTTTGTCGGTTCCAATAACTGATGCGATCAAATCCCGAAACGCACCGAAAGGTCCGAGTTCGTTAGTATCAAGGTGAAATGGAACAAAGGCAGGCTCAACCCCCTCGGCAATTGCAATGATGGCTGAAAGAGTCTCTCGAACGAAGTATCCATCCATACCACCGTAGACGGTGTCAACGAAACGTCCGCTAAAAAAGTCGGAGCTTCCACGGTGACGAATGAGTCGTGATTGATCCCATGCCCTAAATGCACTGAACGTCAAAAGGCGGTCAGCATTCCCTTTATCGAAAATGGCGGATGGTACGACATAAATCGTTGTACTCCACGGATCCGCCTGCTTGCTCGCAGTGACATTGCGGATATATTCCCAATCAGGTTGGCCCTTAGGACCACAATCCGAGCACTCAAGTGCTTTGGCAATCTCTTTGCGATAAAACGAGTTACTAATTACGTTGGAAACCAACTTGGCCGTCCTGCTGCCAGCGGTGACAATCCAAGGTGACGCAGGTGGCCTCTTGAAACGCTGCCGATCAAGCGTCTCGAAAAGGCCGAATATCTCTCCGGGCCTGATGATGTTTAGAGGAACTTGGGTTATTGAGTCTAGCGAGTAAGATACCTCCAAAGACTTTTCCTTTACTACCGATAGCGTGAGCGGGATTTTGCCATCATCCGTCGTACCTAAAAAGCCTTTCAGACTATTACAATTCTGGCAGTTCGCACGTGAGCATGGCTCGGACAAGTACCCATGTTCAACTACCGGTGCGCCATATGGGTAGCGAATCATTGCCAGTGGGGCATCTTTATCCAGAACCCGGTCTAGTTCAAATTTTAGGTCTGGAGCATGGGCCAAAAACCAATCGCTAACGTTCTGCCAAGGTACTTGACTATAGCGGTTGCAGGGCATTGGAGTGTACCGGGTTTACGGGAGAGCTGGTTTCTTAAGTATCAGCATGGTGGAGTCCATGCTGATGCAGTATTCCTGAAAATGCAGTTCATACTTGGCTGATGGCAAGTAGCCAGTCGCACCACAAGCCTAGCGGTGCTGGACCAGGTCAGCCATTCACGGGTGGATAGTTTCAATCCCCGGGTCCATGCTGCAGGTCGGAGCGATAAATAAGCTTGTCCGTAAAGGGGCCGTGATCGTCTACAAACCGGTCCACCTGAGCCCACGGCGTTCGAACTCCACCGAAAAAAAATTATCGGTGCCCCAGAAATTGATCTCCTCACCCTCGACCCAACCGCTCTGCGAAAGGGCGGAATGGTCGCGCCTCGAGGACGTCGCGGTAATGACCTCGATTCAGGAGCCAGGCCCTTAAGCTGCTCGCAAACCATAAGAACTAGTCGCTTCCGGAATCTCAGGTGAACACACTGGTCTCTTTGGCACTACTCCAAGTCCTCATGTTAAATGGCTTCCCATAAACCCGGCACTCTTCAATTCGGGCACTAATCGATTTGCATCAGCA
>CAZDMG010000076.1:0-11804 GCA_964506655.1 uncultured Gemmatimonadaceae bacterium | reverse complement strand
GCCCCCAATCGTTTCCTCTTGAGCCAGATTTCTCTGACAACCGTACACGAGCTTCAGATAGTTATCCCCCGGTGCATCACGCCGTGAGCAGTCGGCGTGCACTCCTGTTTCCAATGCTGCTTGCCATGCTGTCGCTGTCAGCAGCTGCATGCAATAATGACGATTCAGTCACCGGAATTGCCACCACCCGCAATATCGAACGTAACTACTCGGTTTTTGCACTCTCGGGTACATCTCCCGGGTTGCCGGCTGCCTATTATTTCATCACTGAAACGCTGGTCCGCCCTCAGCAGCTTACCACTGGCGCCCTCAACTTTGAGGTGGCCTTTGATATTCTTCCGGACGGGCGTGCAGCCCTGATGCCGGCCACCGTTGTAATCCCACTCCCACCTGCTGGTGCAAGTCTGGTGGGTATCCAGACGTCCGAGACACCTTTCAAGGACCTCACCCGGGCTCCGAACCGGGGCTTTACCTACGATTCGACGTTCACAGGGAAGGCGGGAGATACATTTGTGATTCAGCTCTACAACTCCGGGTGCCCGTTCGGAGATCCCTACTACGCCAAGATCGGAATCGACAGCGTGGTTACTTCCGAAAGGCGCATCGTCTTCCGGAGTATCGTAAACAGGAACTGTGGCTTCCGTGGATTGACCGAAGGCATCCCAACGAATTGAGGATATATGCACGACATAAGAATGCTGCGCGACCAGCTGGATGTCCTTCGTTCAGCTATGGATCGACGTGGAAAGACTGCCGAACTCGCTCCGCTTCTTGATCGGGCGGAGTCGCTTGAGCGTGAACGCCGCGCTGCTATAACGGAACTCGAAGCCGAACAGGCAAAGCGGAACCAGGTCAGTCAGGAGGTTGCAAAGGTCAGAAAAGGCGGTGGGGATGCGACTCAGCTGATCGCGGAGGGAAGAGCGATTGGTGAGCGGATTGCTGCGCTCGACGCACGCCGCAGTGAAGTAGAGGCCGATGTTCAGCAACTTCTCTACGAACTCCCGAATATCACGCGTGATGAAGTACCGGCAGGCGGCGAGGAATCCAATAAAGTCGTCCGGAGCTGGGGTGAGCCACGCGCTCACGATGGTACTATACGCCCGCACTGGGAGGTCGGTGAGGAACACGGTGTTGTTGACCTTCCACGCGGTGCGAAAATAAGCGGTTCAGGCTTCATAGTTTACCGCAAATCGGGCGCGCGACTGGTGCGCGCACTGATGAATATGATGCTCGATATACACACCACCGAACATGGCTACGAGGAAACCTGGGTGCCTCTGGTGGTCAACCGGGCCACAATGACCGGAACGGCACAACTTCCCAAGTTTGAGGACGATATGTACGCCCTCCGGGAAGAGGACATGTTTCTGATTCCCACTGCTGAGGTGCCGGTAACAAATCTTTTCCGCGACGAGATTCTGGACATCCAGGAACTACCGAAGGGGCTCTGCGCATTCAGCGCATGCTTCCGTCGCGAGGCTGGCTCCGCCGGCAAGGATACACGTGGCCTGTTACGCGTCCATGAGTTTGATAAAGTCGAACTGGTCAGGTTTTCGACACCCGAAAACTCGCTGGCTGAACTGGAACTGCTGACTGGTCACGCGGAAACCATTCTTAAGCGCCTTGAACTGCCGTACCGCGTGCTGCTGCTCGCAGCGGGCGACACCGGATTTGCCAGTGCCAAGACGTACGACCTGGAAGTTTTTGCGCCAGGAGTAGGCAAGTGGCTTGAAGTCTCGAGCTGCAGTGTATTCAGTGACTTCCAGGCGCGGCGCGCGAACATCCGTTACCGGCCGGCACCTGGGGAAAAGCCGCGCTACGTACACACTCTCAACGGCTCTGCGCTGGCCTTTTCACGCATCATTGCCGCACTGTTGGAGCATGGTCAGCAGCCGGATGGTTCTATTCGCCTCCCTGAAGCGCTCCGCCCCTACATGCGCTCCGACTTCCTGGTTTAACCAGGGGTTTCATCATGAGTCTCTCATGAGTCTCCCAACCAACGGCGAAGATGCGTAGGCGACGATGGTCGCTGGCTCTTGTCGTTGCTGGTGTACTGGTGCTCCTTGGTTGGTACATCGTGTATTCCCAGCAGGTGGTAACACAGCTGCGCAAGGCGGATGCTGTTCAGGTGCGCATGTATTCGCGCATCTACAGGGCACTGCTCGATACGAGTGCTGTCCCTGAAGACCGCACACTGGCACTTCTTGACCTGGCGGCGTACGTCAAGAACTCCGGAGTGCCACTGGTACTCACCGATGACAAAGGGCAGATCGCGGATACAGCAAACCTGCCTTTCACGGCTGCCTTTGATGATCCGCAGATGCTTGAGTACGTCAGAAAGCTGGATCTGCGCAAC
This sequence comes from uncultured Gemmatimonadaceae bacterium, assembly GCA_964506655.1. GTDB lineage: Bacteria > Gemmatimonadota > Gemmatimonadetes > Gemmatimonadales > Gemmatimonadaceae > Gemmatimonas. Next base: position 9,448 of record CAZDMG010000076.1, on the reverse strand, counting down.
CCACCTATCCTCGAACCCGGACTCGGCGGAGTCCACTACGGCGATACGGCGATTATCGAAGGGCTTAGGGTGGTACCGCTGCTACAGGCGACGGGTATCTGCCTGCTGCTTCTGATTGGCGGGTACGCACTGGTCGAACGCGGGCGGGCGGAGCGCGAGAAGGTGTGGGCAGGTATGGCGCGGGAGGCCGCACATCAGCTGGGGACACCACTGTCGTCGCTCGCAGGTTGGGTGGAGATACTGGAAGAGACGGCGGACAATCCGCGTTCAGGGCGCGCGGTGGAAGCCATGCAGCAGGATCTCGTCCGGTTGGAGCGCGTTTCACACAGGTTCGAACGGATAGGACGTCCGCCGCGGCAGGACGACGTCGACTGCAATGCACTCGTTGACAGGCTCGCAACATACTTTGCCGCACGCGCACCGACTTTGGCAAAACGGGTGCACATCGTAAGCGAACATCCTGATGAGGCAATCACGGTGAAAGGTGATGCTGTGCTCCTCGAATGGGTGCTTGAGGTCTTGGTTAAGAACGCTATCGATGCGCTCGCCGGTGCCGATGGTGAAGTAAAGCTCCAGGTTCTGCGCGGCATTGAGGGTGGAGCCAGGATCCGGGTTGCAGACAACGGGCCCGGGATTCCACGCGCGCTGAGGCGCAGGGTTTTCGATGCCGGATTCAGCACGAAGGAGCGCGGCTGGGGAATCGGACTGTCGCTGGCGCGGCGCATTGTTGAAGAAAACCATAACGGTGTGCTCGTGCTTGCTGATTCTGAACATGGAGCAGCATTCGACGTTATCTTGAGTGAATGACAACAAAGGCGTCGGAACTGCTGTTCGGCAGCGCAGTCGGTGAAAAAAGTTCAGTTACAGATTCGGGTGTGGATACGGGTGTGAATATGGGTGACCGCACCGCAATGACGGAACTGCTGACAGGGCTCAATGCAGCGCAACTGGAAGCCGTGCTGCACAATGAAGGACCAATGCTGGTACTTGCTGGCGCAGGCTCAGGGAAGACCCGCGTGCTTACAACACGCATAGCACGGCTGATCAGCGAGCACCGCGCGGAGCCGCATGAAATCCTGGCGGTGACATTCACCAACAAGGCTGCCGGTGAAATGCGCGAACGCATAGAGCGGCTCCTCGGCTACGAACCAAAGGGGATGTGGTGCGGTACCTTTCACTCGCTCGGCGCCAGGATGCTGCGTGGCGCGGCACCCATTGTTGGCCGTGAGCGGAACTTCACCATCTATGATGAAGATGACGCCGTGGGAGCGGTGAAGCGTGTTATGGAGCTGCGCGGCATCAGTACAAAGGAGTGGGCGCCCAAAGCCGTGCTCCGTGCGATCTCCGATGCAAAGAACGCGCTGGTTTCTGCATCCGTTTACGCGGAGAGTGCCAGTGATCCGTTTACACAACTTGTTTCAGGTGTGTATCACGATCTGGAGCTGATGCTTGAGCGTGTCAATGCTGTGACTTTCGATGACCTTCTTACCTTGCCTGTGCGGGCACTTGAGCAGGATGAAGGGTTGCGCAGGCATTACCAGCGGCGTTTCCGGTATATCCTGGTGGATGAGTATCAGGACACCAACGCTGCACAGTACGGGTTCATTGCGATACTTGGTGCAGAGACGCGCAACGTTATGACTGTTGGAGACGACGATCAGTCGATCTACGGCTGGCGTGGCGCGGACATCAGGAATATTCTGGATTTTGAACGGGGCTTTCCGGGTGCGCGGGTGGTGCGGCTGGAGGAGAACTATCGATCCACACCCGAGATCCTGGCGGTTGCGAATCAGGTGATTCAGGAGAACACTGAACGGCGTGGAAAGACATTGCGCGCTACAAGAGGGCCGGGAGAACCTGTCACGATCATTGACGCTCTTGATGACCGGGACGAGGCGGACGTCATTGCAGACACCATAGCTGATGGCACAGCCAGAAAAGGGTGGGAGTTGCGTGGGTGCGCGGTGCTATATCGCACCAATGCACAGAGCCGCACACTGGAAGAGAGTTTTCGCCGTCGCGGAATGAGTTACAGGCTGATAGGTGCAGTGCGTTTCTACGACCGGCGTGAGATCAGAGACCTCATGGCCTGGCTTAAGCTTATTGCCAACCCGGCAGATGATGAAGCGTTTCTGCGTGCCGTTGCTGTACCACGGCGCGGCATTGGTGATGGTGCACTGGCGCAACTCAGTGCATACGCCAATGCAAGCGGTATCTCGCTCCTTCAGGCAGCTTCTGAAAGCAACAATATTCAGGATCTCCGGACAGCTGCCAGAGAGCCGCTGTCTGCGTTTGCCGAACTGGTTGCACGATTGCGCGAGAAAGCGACAGATGCATCTGTCGATGGCCTGCTGCGGGATGTAATAGAGTCTGTCCGGTTTATCGACATGCTCAAGGATGAGGGGCAGAAAGGGATCGAGCGTATCGAGAACGTGCGTGAGATGGTGGCTGGAGCATCGGAGACCGTTGCCGACGAAGGTGGAGAAGTGGGGCTCAGGCCGCTCGATATCTTCCTTCAGAACGCATCATTGATAACCGGTGTGGACAAGCTCGACCCCGACGCTGATGCTGTTACTATGATGACAATGCATAACGCCAAGGGATTGGAGTTCCCTGTTGTATTTGTATCCGGGCTGGAAGACGGCCTTTTCCCTCTGGCCCGTGCGACTGAAGATCCAACGCAGCTGGAAGAGGAACGGCGCCTTTTTTATGTAGGTGTCACCCGTGCAGAGCGGGTTCTGTATCTTACCTCGGCTTCTCAGCGACGTCGATATGGTACGCTGATGGTATCTCCGCCATCCAGGTTTCTTGGTTCCATCCCATCGGAGCTGGTACGGCGATCGGAGAGCAAGCGGTCGATGCTGGAAGGATCCGGCAGGCGTTGGGGGCAGGGGCGTGGCCGCGCGCAATTTGACGGTGATGGTGGCGGTGATGTTGAGAGTAATGCGGGCGGTGGATACGGCAGCGGGTACAGGAGTGGTGGCTACGGCAGCAAGGGTTATGGCAGCAAGAGCTACAGTGGTGGCTACGGCAGCAAGGGTTATGGCAGCAAGAGCTACAGTGGTGGCTACGGCAGCGATCCGCGTAAGCGAAGCGCTGATGAGTTTGGGTCGTACAAGGTGCCTGGCTGGAGCAGCAGATCCGCGCCACGTGAGTATCAGCCCGAGGACGAATCTCAGGATATGCCATCGTTCGTTGCAGGCGAACGCGTCCAGCATCACCGGTTTGGTACCGGCACTATAGCAGAGGTAGTTGGCGCCGGGCAGGAAGCGAAGGTGCGGGTGGATTTTGACGATGAAGAGATCGGCCGCAAGACGCTGATCATTGTGCAGGCAAAGCTGGAACGGGCGGTCGAATGAAATCGATCTCTCCCGTGGAAGTGAAGCGCATCGCTGCACTCAGTGCATTGGACGTCAGCGCAGACGAGCTGCCGCAGATGGCTGCTGAACTGGGTGCCATCCTGTCTCATATGGACGCGCTTCAGGCTGTCGTGTCCGGCGAAACTTTGATTGGCGCTCGCAGCCATGAGGATGTCGCGGAGTTGTCAACGCCACTGCGCGAGGACACGGAGCGTTCAGGTATCACCGCAGTGAACATCAAGCAGATCGCCCCCGCCACTGCCGATGGGTTTTTTCTGGTACCACGCCTGGATACTCATGGTGCCGCTGATCCGGAGTCACACGCATGACAACCGAACGTTCAGCCGTGAACACAGCCATGGATACCGCTGCAGCGGTAGCGAGCGGCGCCATCAGCGAGCTTCACCCAACACAGCAGTCTTTAGGGCGTATTGCAGAGACTCATGCCGGCGGCCACTCACTGAACGCTGTCATCCATACGAACCCGGATGCATCGCCAATTGCAATGGATGCTCCGGCGTTGCCCCTTTACGGTGTGCCCATAGTTGTTAAAGACAACATCGCCACGCTCAGTATGCCAACGAGTTGCGGATCCAATCTGTTGCGTGGTTACGTCAGCCCATTTGAGGCAACCGCTGTCAGACGTCTTAAGGCAGCGGGTGCAGTTATCGTTGGCAAGACCAATATGGATGAATTCGGAATGGGTTCATCCACCGAATTCAGCGCGTACGGGCCAACGCTCAACCCGCTCGATAACTCGCGCGTGCCGGGTGGATCATCCGGCGGCTCAGCTGCCGCTGTTGCAGCCGGTATCGTGCGCATCGCTCTTGGCTCGGAGACGGGTGGATCTGTCAGACAGCCGGCTGCATTCTGCGGAATCGTTGGCATCAAACCAACCTATGGCAGAGTGAGCCGGTGCGGGCTTGTGGCATATGCCTCGTCGCTCGATCAGGTTGGTGTCTTCGGTGCAACCGTAAAAGAGGCTGCACTGGCATTGCGTGTAATTGCGGGCGCTGACCCACTTGATGCCACAAGTTCCGCGATGCCTGTGGATGCATACGATGCACTACCCGATGCACCACCCGCCGGCAGCACTCCGCTTAAAGGGATGGTCATTGGTGTACCCGACGAATATTTCCCTGAGGGGCTGGACCCGGCAATTGCAACGTGCATCAGGGATGCTGCCGAACAGTTCCGTGTGCTGGGGGCCCAGGTGCGCAGGGTTTCACTGCCGCATACATCGTTGGCGATTCCGACGTATTACATCATCGCGCCGGCCGAAGCATCAAGTAATCTCTCTCGCTTCGATGGCGTACGCTATGGAGCGCGGGTAAGCGCGCCCGATGTGCAGGGGCTTGTAAGGGCGACACGCAGCTCAGGTTTCGGAGTCGAGGTAAAACGGCGGATACTGCTGGGTACTTACGTGCTGAGCGCAGGCTACTATGATGCGTATTACCTCAAGGCACAGGAGGTGCGCGCTCTGATTTCCGCGGAGTTTGACAGCTGTTTTGCAACTGGTGTGGATCTTCTGCTCACCCCAACTGCTCCTGTAACTGCCTTCCCGCTGGGTTCGACATCCGATCCGTTTGAGATGTACCTGAATGATATCTTCACGGTGACAGCGAACCTTGCAGGGCTTCCGGCCATGTCGGTGCCTGCTGGCTTTGTTGGTGGGCTGCCAGTTGGAGCGCAGCTGATAGGCCGACGCTTCCGTGAAGTGCAGATGATCCGTGCCGCGTGGGCTTTCGAAGCGATTGCTGGTGTCAAGCGCGCTGCTTCAGGTGCAAAGTGAGTACACCGAAGCAGGGCAAGCACCCGACCGGCGACGTCGCCACTGGCAATGCCACCACTCAACTCCTGAACAATTGGGAGCTGGTTATCGGTATCGAAGTGCACGTACAACTCCGGACCGCCACCAAGATATTCTGCAGCTGCCGCACCGCATTCGGCAGTAACCCCAACGAAAATACATGCCCGGTTTGCCTTGGATTACCGGGCGCGCTTCCGGTACTCAATGAAAGGGCAGTGCAACTCGCTGTCCGGGCTGCGCTCGCACTCGATTGCGAAATTCAGACGACATCAGTATTCGCGAGGAAGCATTACTTCTATCCGGACCTCCCCAAAGGTTATCAGATCTCCCAGTTCGAAAAACCACTGGCACTCGCCGGTGGCATCACGATCCCGTCCACACTGGGAGGAGAGACACGCGTCGGCATTATACGTGTGCACATGGAAGAGGATGCAGGGAAGTCGGTCCACGACAGGTATGACGGCTACACTGCCGTAGATCTGAACCGTGCCGGTACCCCGCTCATCGAGATTGTTTCTGCGCCGGACATCAGATCGGCTGGTGATGCGGTCCGCTATCTCAGGACACTGAAACAGATCATGGAATACACCGATGTTTCAGATGCCAACATGGAAGAAGGCTCGCTTCGTGCCGATATAAATATCTCTGTTCGCCCACGCGGCTCTGATACACTCGGGGTAAAGACCGAGATCAAGAATCTGAATACCTTTACCGGGATAGAGCGCGCGATCGAAGCAGAATATGCACGACACTGTGCAGCACTGGAGGCCGGACACACGATAGAGCAGCAGACCATGTTATGGGATGCGGCCCGCAACGAAGTGCGTCCTGCCCGCTCCAAGGAGGAAAGTCACGACTACAGGTACCTCCCGGACCCGGATCTTCCGCCACTCGTTGTAACTGCAACACAGGTTGAAGATGAAAGGGAGCGGCTCCCGGAGCTGCCGGACAAGCGTCGTGCCAGGTTGCGGGAGCAGTTGCAGCTAAGTGCAGCGGAAGCAGAGCAGGTCACTACAACGATGGCGTTTGCCGACTACACAGAACGTACTGCCGGCTTTGCATCCGACGGGAAACGCACTGTGAACTGGATGCTGGGCGCTGTAACTGCTTCGCTTAATGCACGCGGAATCAGTATCTCAGACTATGTACTGACGCCTGCGCAGCTCGCCGGACTTATCCGGCTTGAAGCATCCGGTAAAATTTCAAATGCTGCTGCAAAAATGCTGTTGCCGCTGCTCGAAGAGAGCCCAACAGCCGATTGCGGAGAGCTTGCTGCGCAGCAGGGGCTCCTCAAGGTAAGTGACACAGCACAGATAGAACTTTGGGTCGAAACGGTGTTACAGGAAAATCCGGCTGAAGCCGAGCGCTTCCTGGCTGGTGAAAGGAAGCTGCAGGGCGTGCTTGTGGGAATGGTGATGAGACTTTCGGGCGGGAGTGCCGATCCGAAAATCGTCAATCAGCTGTTGGCAGCACGTACGGAGTAAAGAGCGGACCTTCCACCTGCTTTGAGAATGTCAGCATGGTGGGCGGCATGCCGAACATGCGATCGGCCTCAAGAGCTGCGCGCCCGTCGCCGCCTTCCTTCCTTGCCCTCCGTCTCAGCTTCTTCGCGGTACGAAGCGGTGCGTCACCCGACGGGTCGAAGGTAAAGGGTTCGCTGGTTTCGAAGCGCGACAGCAGGTCCAGGATGTACTCAAAGCCACGGACCATGTAGCGGTTCACTTCATGCAGACTGAGATCCCACCGGCTGTTGGCAGATACCAACTGGAAGATCCGCTGCCATGAGTCGCTGTCAGCCACATACACCATGCCGCGAAAGATGCGACGATTGGTAGGTGTGCCGAATATTGTCGGGCTCAGTATACAGTCCAGATGCGAATCTGCGCGGGAGTGATCATGCAACAACAGCTCCCGCGCCCGGTGCGGCCATTGCTCGCCCAGAAGCGTGTCGACGCGACTCTCCCAGTAGCTGTGCCCCACGGCAGCAGTACTCGATGTCACAGCCAGCTGACGCGGAACGTAGAAGTTGTGTGCGACCACGTCGGCGGCGAGATGTGCCAGATAACCCAGCGCGAATGCACGCAATGGCTCGTCTTCTGCCTCGTCGTAGATCTCCATCCCGACACGCCAGGAGTGACAATGTCGCCCAACCTCCGCATACTTCTTTGCGATACTGGTATCAGCTGCGATGGAGCCGTACAGAAAGTGCGATGGATTTGTCGCCAGAAGCTCCGCTACCTCGGTTGGAAGGAGCGCCAGATTGCGAAGAACTGCGTCGCCAAGGAAGACATGGGTACCCGGTGTCCACGCCCACAGCGTATCCGGTGTGGTCAGAAGTAACAGGACAACAAGAACTGGCAACCAACGGTTCAGCAGATCAATCCTCCGCGCGCAAGTCCCGCATGCGGCGCGACCTTTGATTTTCCCGCTTGCGCGATGAGCTTCTATCGCGCTTGCGCAGCTCCCGTTCTTTCCGTTTGCGTCCGCCGCCCCGCGAGCCACTTCCGCCACCGAAAACCGCTGTGAGTTCGGAAATACCTGTCCTGAGTCCGCGGACTGTGGCAACCGATGATATGGCGCTCGACTCCAGTTCGTCCTGGAGGACATCCAGCACAGCATTTACTTCACTGAACCGCCGTGCCACTGCTTCGGCGCCGTCGCGGAGGGGCTCGCTTATCGCGGCTGCGGCATCGGTGACACTCACCAGATCGCTCCTGAGCTGTGCAACCGTATCGCGTGCATCCGAGGCCGCCTGTGAAGCGTTCTTCATTAAAGGGCCTGCGTCGTCTACAAGGCGCTTGAGGCTCGCTTCAGCGCCGGTCGCGGCACGCCTGATAGCCATGAACGCCCAGATCAGAGTGATCAGCGTGGCGGCCGCGAGAAGCAACACCAGCGTTCCGAGCAGGCCGTTGATGTACTCCAGCGCTCCATGAGCCGTCACAACCCGTGTAATCAGGGTGTCGCGGGGAACAGCCACCTGAAGTGACAGCGGGGCAAGAATACTGAATATCATTTCGTGATCGTTGAGGACGCGTTAGTCGTGCGGACCGATGTTAAAGATAAAGCTTCTTGACGGGGAATGTCGAAAGCGTGAGCGTACTGGGTTCGCACGAAGCGCACATTATACGTAATCGCTGTTCACCCCCGACAAAACCAAGTGCCCCCAGTTCAGTTCGTAGTAGAAGGCAGTCACAGGCTTCAGGGAACCATCCGGCCCACAGGGAACAAGAATGCTGCACTGCCGATCCTCGCAGCGGCCCTCCTTACCGATCAACCCGTGCGACTGCACAACGTCCCGAGAATCCGGGATATCGAAACTCTCGCTGCGCTGGTCGCGACGACGGGGGCGACCTGTGAGTGGACGGACACAAACAGTCTTTACATAAAGGCTTCCAACCTCAGGAGCTCGGAACTCGACTCACAGTTGTGCGCGCGGATCCGAGCCTCAATTCTGCTTGCTGCGCCGCTTCTCGCACGGTGCGGTTCCGTGGACCTGGCGCCACCAGGGGGTGATGTAATTGGCCGTCGACGGCTTGATACCCACTTTCATGTCCTCAAGGCGCTGGGGGCCAGCTATGAGCTGGGTGAGCGGATCTACTTCAGCACCAATGGTTTCATTGGCGCCGATGTCTTCCTGGAAGAGCCCAGTGTGACAGGTACGGAGAATGCCCTGATGGCAGCAGTGGCAGCGCGTGGCACCACTGTGCTCAGGAATGCTGCAAGCGAACCCCACGTACAGGATCTGGCGCGCTTCCTGGTGAGTATGGGCGCGCATATCGAGGGAATAGGGTCCAACGTTTACACCATTCACGGTGGGCGCCCGCTTGGCGGTACGGAGTATACGATCGGCCCCGACCACATCGAAGTCGGTTCCTTTATTGGCCTTGCAGCGGTAACCCAGTCGGATATCCGGATCGAAGCCGCCGGCGTGGAGCACCTCAGAAGTACCCTGCTGGGCTTCGAGCGCCTGGGGATTAACTGCCGGATCGAAGGGGATGACCTATTCGTGCCAGCCGATCAGAGCCGTATGATCCAACCGGATCTGGGTGGACACGTGCCAAAACTTGAGGATCAACCCTGGCCTGCTTTTCCGGCCGACCTGATGTCTATCGCGATCGTTACCGCGACCCAGTGCGACGGCATGATCCTGATGCACGAAAAGATGTTTGAATCGCGTCTTTTCTTCGTGGACAAGCTTATTTCGATGGGCGCGCGGATAGTTCTCTGTGCCCCGCACCGGGCTGTGGTATCCGGACCATCCAGACTCCGTGCTCAGAAG
>CAZDMG010000075.1:0-11833 GCA_964506655.1 uncultured Gemmatimonadaceae bacterium | reverse complement strand
CGCACTGAGCAGCGTATGGTGTTCCCGGATGTGCACAATGTAGCCGACGCAGGCTTGGCCGTGTTTGCGGAATCGGGAAGGTTGTGGAAAGGGGGCGTGCCGTACGGTGTTACAACGCCCTGGCGGGCTTCTGCGGGTATTTCATTTCAGGCGGCGGTACCGCCGGGCTCGCGCAGGTTGTGGCGACTCGACTTTGGCTGGCCCATTGGGAGCGATCCTGATGCGCGCTTTGAAGTGCGGATCTCCACAACAGACCGGTCTCGCATATTCTGGACCCCACCGGCTGATCTGGTGCGGGCGCGTGAACGGACAGTACCTGGCTCAATTTTCTCGTGGCCGTAGCTGCAGCACTTGTGTGCACACGTTTGTGCAACCGTGTGTGCAACCGTGTGTGTAGCCGTGTGTGTAGCCGTGTGTGTAGCCGTGTGTGTAGCCGTGCCCGGGCACGTGTGAGTTACTGCTGAGTTGGCTCTGATGAAGCGCGCGTGGTATTCCCGCCGGCCTCCAGTGAGCGATACGCCTGTGGCGGCTTCGTGCCACCCATGCGCACCTGCTCTTCCCAGCTTACCGATGTAGGCAGTTGTTTGATGCACGCCGCGTAGTGCTGCGGTGCCTTGAGCTCGAGCGGCGGTACGATACGGGTGCAGGCTTCATCGCGTGCGGGGTGAGTACAGCGCGAATAGAAAGCACATCCGGTGGGTGGGTCAGTCGCCGACGGCGGTTCACCTGCAAGGATCAGACGTGCGCGCTTCGTCTCCGGATCGGGGACCGGTGCTGCGCTCAGGAGTGCCTGCGTGTACGGCATTACCGGCATCTGAAAAAGCGACTTACGGGGCGCAATTTCCACGATACGCCCCAGATACATCACTGCCACGCGATCAGCAATGTGCGACACCACTGCCAGATCATGAGCAATAAAGAGATATGCCAGGCCGCGCTGCTTCTGAAGGTCACGGAGCAGGTTCACCACCTGCGCCTGTACCGATACATCGAGTGCTGAAACGGGCTCGTCGCAAACGATGAATGCCGGTTCCACGGCGAGTGCACGCGCGATACCGATGCGCTGCCGTTGTCCGCCGGAAAACTCATGCGGGAAACGGGATGCAGCAGATGTGGGCAGCCCGACTTCACTCAGAAGTTCAGCTACACGGTTGTCTGCTTTGACGCCTGTCGCCAGGCCATGAACGATCAACCCTTCACGTATGGCAGCACCCACGGTCATGCGCGGATTCAGCGATGTGTAAGGATCCTGAAAGATGATTTGCATGCGGCGTCTCATGCGTCGCATATCCTCGCCTTTCAGTGCGCGCACATCCACACCGTCGAAGAGTATCTGCCCCGAGGTGGGCTCGATCAGGCGGAGTATGGCGCGTCCGGTGGTGGTCTTGCCCGAACCGGATTCGCCTACCAGTGCAAGCGTCTCACCGGCATTCAGTTCAAGCGAAACATCGGTGACAGCGTGCACATGTGCTGACACACGCTGAAGAAAACCGGAGCGGACGGGGAAGCGGACGGTGAGCCCGCGCACATCAAGCAGTGGAGTCACTTGTTGTGGCTCCGCATTTCCGGCTGTTCAATCAGGTGACAGCGTGCGAAGTGACCGGGCCCTGCCTGATGAAGTGCCGGAGCCTCAGTTCTGCACCTGTCGAAGGCATACGCGCAGCGGTCGTAAAAGCGGCATGCAGATGGCCAATCAGTGGGCGAGTGGATACTCCCGGTGATTGCATGCAGCCGTTCCTCCGGATGGTCGATGCGCGGTACGGCGGCAAGGAGTGCCTCGGTATATGGGTGCGACGGGCGCTCGAAAATGTCGTGCACACTGGCGTCTTCAACAATCTGACCTGCGTACATAACGAGAACGCGCGACGCCATCTCAGCCACCACGCCCAGATCGTGCGTAATGAGCAACAGCGAGAGCTGTTGTTCATCGCGCAGCTTGCGCAGGAGATCCAGTATCTGAGCCTGTATGGTTACATCGAGTGCCGTTGTCGGTTCATCGGCAATAAGGAGAGCCGGCTTCATTACCAGTGCCATTGCAATGGTCACGCGCTGGCGCATCCCGCCCGACAGTTCGTGCGGGTACTGATTCATGCGTGCACTGGCGTCGTTGAGTCCGACATGTGCCAGCATGGCGATGGCCTGTTCTCGTGCTTCACGTACCGGCAGTGTGCGGTGTGCACGTATCACTTCGACGATCTGCTGACCGATGGTGAGCACTGGGTTAAGCGCAGCAGCGGGCTCCTGATGGATCATTGCTATCCGATCACCTCGGATAGACCGGAGTGCACTCTCGCTCATCGACATGATCTCGCTGCCGTCGAAGCGAATGCTGCTCCCATGCTCAATCTCTCCGTGTCCGCCCTCCGGGATCAGTCGCAGCAGAGCGTGCGCGGTCATGGATTTCCCGGAGCCGGACTCACCAACAAGGCATACAGTCTCACCGTGTCCTACGGTGAAGGACACATCGTCAACAACACGGGCGCGACCGCTTTCATACCGGTATGAAACCGACAGGGATCTGACATCCAGAATTGGTGGCTGTTGACCGTGTGCCCCGGATGATTCACCGCGTACAGCTGCATTGTCCGGTAGCGTCATGAACGCACGCCGTCCCGCCGCCACCGCTCGCGGAGCGCGTCGCCCAGTGCATTGCATGCAATCACTGTTACAACCGTTGCAATCCCCGGGAAGATTGTAAGCCACCACTGAGTATCCATTACTCCGATTCCTTCGCGCATGATGGTACCCCAGCTGACATTGGGTTCCTGTATTCCAAGGCCAAGGTAGCTGAGTCCGGCCTCCAGAGAGATTGTAGCTGCTATGCCGAGTGTGGCGCCCACGGTAAGAAGCGGTACAAGGTGCGGCAGGAGCTGCTTCAGGAAGATGCGGACTCCGCCGGCACCCAGTGCCCGCGCTGCTACCACGAAATCCCGGTTGTACAACGTCGTGGTCTCACCGTGCACCAGCCTCGCTATATCATACCATCCTGTAACGCCAAGCAGGAGAGCAAGAGACAAAACAGTCAGATCACTCCAGAAGGCGGTTACAGCAAGCAACACCAGCAGGCGTGGTATTGAGAGGAGCACGTCGAGTGTCCGCATAAGGAAGGACTCGCCGAGCGGGCGTGCGAATGCAGCTACGGCGCCATATGCGGTGCCCAGCGTAAGCGAAATGAGGACGGAGAGTGAGGAGACAAGAAGCGAAACGCGGGAGCCAAAAATGACGCGCGCAAGCACATCGCGACTGTTGCTGTCAGTGCCGAACGGATGGGCGAGCGATGGCGGCAGGCTCTTCATCGTGATCGTCTCCAGATGCTCGTTGGGCGAGAACGGAGCAATCCATGGCGCAGCAAGTGAAACAAACACCAGCAGCACAATAAATGCAGCAGGGAGCATCAAGGCTCTGTTGCGCGTCGCGATTGCAGTCATCATTGCGACCGGACCCGTGGGTCAGCGACTTCACGCATCACATCTGCCAGAAAACTGGCGAGCACGGTGGCTGCCGAGCCGACAGTGACAATGGCGCATGTAACGGCGTAATCGTGCGTGTGTACCGCGCGCACAAGGATGTGTCCCATACCGTTCCACGAAAAGACGCTTTCCACGAACACGGCGCCACCCACCAGCGCGGGCAGCCAAAGGCCGGCAAGGGTAATGACCGGCGTGAGAGCTGAACGGCGGGCATGTCGCACCACAGCTCTTTCACTCAGCCCGCGTGCGCGCGCTCCGGCTACAAAGGGCTCACGGAGAGCGTCCCTCATTGCAGCACGATGGAACCTTGCAAATACCGCTGTTCCAATCAGCGTCAGCGATGCCCACGGAAGTACAAGACGCCTGAATCGTTCCAGGAGCTGCTGTGGTGCGCTCAAATAGATATCCAGGTCTCCCTGCACACCGGAAACAGGGAACCAGCCAAGCTTCCATGCGAACACAAGCAACAACAGCATCGCGAGCCAGAACTCGGGCATCGAATAAACAACAAAGGTCCCCACTTCAGTGAGTCGTTCGCGCCTGGTGCCTTCGCGGAGTGCCTGCCACTGACCGAGCATAACGCCAAAGACGATGCTTGCGGCAAGAGCGAGTGACATAAGGAGGAGTGTATTCGGAAACGCTGCTGCAAGCACCTCCGATACGGGGCGTTTCCATTCGACGGACCAGCCGAATTCGCCTGAAACCGCGCTCTTCAGCCAGCGCACATACTGCACCGCAACCGGTTGATCGACGCCGTACTGTGCGCGCAGTTGCGCCGTGACTTCAGGAGTGTACCCCGGGTGTTCATAGAGCGCACTGAAGTGATCGCCCGGTGCGAGTTGCAACAGCAGGAAGGCAAAACTCGCCGCAGCAAGGACAGTGATCAGCCCATGCAGCAGGCGTCGCAGCAAACGCGCTGCTATGTGGTTCAGTTGGCCACTCCGGGGAGTCCTATGCGGTCCCGATCGATCTGCATGTCTGGGTCGATACTCCAGTCAGCCAGGCCATAATACCAGCCATCCGCACGGATGAAGGCTGGTTTGATGCGCTTATGCAGTGCCATCGGATTCTGTGGTTCGAAAAGCCAGATTGCGGGTGCGTCGTCCCAGATAATCTGCATCGCGCGCCCGAATGCTGCCTTGCTCGTGTCTTCATTGAAGGAGTTGAGCGCCTGCGTGAGTGCCCGATCAAAAGCCTGGTCGGAGTAGTGCTGAAAGTTTTGCGTTCCACCGGTTGCCCATGCCACAGGGACTCCACGCAGGCCGGGTGTTGGCTGAAAGCCTCCCACAATGGCATCAAAGTTTCTGGACATCATCCGGGGCTGCATAACACTTCGTGGGTCAGCAACCAGCGGCCTCACTTCAACACCGATTTTGCGGAACTGCTCCATGAGCTGCGTAGCAGCGCGTACCCGGGGAACGCTTGTCGAAGGGGCCAGCAATTCGAAGGAGAGCTTCACGCCGTTGCGGTCCCGTATGCCGTCGCCGTCGGAATCGCGCCAGCCTGCCGAATCAAGCAACGCAACCGCCCGTTCAGGGTTGTACGCAGTACGCGTGAAGGTTGTGGTATCGGGGAAAAGCGCGCGCGGGGCAGGGCCTATGGAGGTGGCACCAAGTGTATCAAAGATCGCGCGCGTAATACGATCCCGGTCTGTTGCGAGAACGAGCGCTCTCCGTACCGCTGGATCACTGAAGAGAGGATGCGGTTTCAGTGTGTCCTTCGGGTCCCGGAAATTGAAACCGACGTATTGATACATAAGTGTCGGGTTCTTTACGAGGCGAAGCGTCGGTGACTTTGCAACCTGTTCAAAGTTCTCCGGGCGCATCTGCTCGAACATGTCTGCTTCACCGGCAAAGAGTCGCAGGGCTGCTGCGCCGGCGTCGACAGTGAAGGAGAACACGACACGGTCCAGCATCGCGCGGCCGCGTGTATTGGATGTATCAGCAACGATCTCGATGCGCTCTTCGGCGTCCCAACGCTGGAAACGGAAGCGGCCCGTACCTACCGGTGCGCGCCCGAAAGCCGATGTGCGCATGGCACTGTCCGCTACACCTGCAAGAAGATGCGCGGGGAGAATGAACATGTGGTAGGTGGCATCGAAGAACTGCTGCGGTGTCCGTTGCCTGAACCAGAAAACAGCAGTGAACCTGTCGGGTACGGAAACCGAATCGATATTGCTGATAAGCGCACGCTGCGGCGATGCCAGAGTCGGCGATTTGTACGTGTTGAGTGTGAACCGGACGTCCTCAGCGGTCAATGGTTCGCCATCGTGCCAGTGCGCGGTGCTGTCGATCGCAAAAGTGATAGACAGCGAATCCGGGGACCAGCTCCAGCCTGTGGCAAGTACTCCCGTGAAGCCGCGGTCGCCGTGGGTATTCAGCAGCGAGTCGGGTTCAGCGAGCCGGTCGAACAGTTGCGAAATCACCATCGTTGCCTGTGTCGCTGATTCAGACGGTGCGAAGAGACTGGAAGGTTCAGCAGGCACCACCACAATCATCGTGCCGCCCGTTTTGCCGCTTGTTCCCCTGTCGCTCGTGCAAGCAACGGAGACGAGTGTTGCCATACATGTTGCCATCAGTGTTGCTGGCAACCGGGACAGGGTGGTGCGGAACGATACGCGCGACATGTGAACAGCTTGCATTCTCAACCTCATCTTCGCCAGAGCCAATCGGGATCCCCAAAGTGAGAGACGCGCGAGGCTGGCACGCGTTGCTTCAATTCGTCCGGGCCACAGGTTGTTACAGTTGCCGTCTCTCTGAGCGCTGACACCAGAGCCTCGGCAACGGTATCGAAGTCGCAGGAGACGCCGCAGCCGCTGAGTGTAGCGACCTGTCCCACCATTTCCGGGGCCAGCCCGCTCAGTTTGCGGAGCGGTTCCTGGTCTCCGGAGACGAGGATACTCCCCTGTTGCAGAAAGGACTCGCGGTCGCGCCAGACAGCGCTGGCAACCAGTTTTGCACCGCCTGCTACGAGCTCTCCGGCCGACGGAGCCGTGAAGCAAAGCGCAGCGGCAGGTGGCAGTACAATGCCCTCGTTGTCTGCGACGATGTGGGCCGGTACGCCGAGTGATGTGAGTGCTCGGCAGAGGATGAGGTTGATACTGTCGTACGCGCCCCGCCAGCTCCGTCCGGCTGGCAGTGGGATAGCCGCGGCGTAGGTAATTTCGTGGGCGTGAAGCAGTGCCCGCCCGCCTGTGGGACGCCTCACGAGGTCGTAGCCGCTATTTTCCAGCTCGCTCCGGTCGAATCGCCCGTTGAGCGCCTCGTTCCGGCCAAAGGATACCGCTGGCTGGCTCCAGGAATAAATGCGGAGCACGCCGATACCGCCATCGGTAAAGCCGTCGCTGCCGCTCCCGATGGGGCTCCTGGTGCCGGCATCGGTGCCGGCAGTGTCGCCACCACGGGTGAGGTCTGGAAGCGTTGCGTCCGCTGCCATATTCCACGCCGCCCTGGACGGCGTATCAAGGATGACACGCCAGGCGGTTGGGAGCCAGGCGGTTGGGACTCCGGAGGCGGGGATTTCGGTAGTGCCGAGCGCGGATGGCTCTCTGCTGTGCGATGAAAGTTGCAAGTCGGTAACTTTAAGGACCGGACCGCGGGCAGCGGTCCCGTGGCTTGTGCCACGATCAACCGATGAATCTATAGTGGCAGCGCCCACTTTTACTCATAGTGCCCATGGCTTCGCGTACAAGTTCCGTAATCCGCCCGCCCTCAGATGCTTTCATCTCCCGTCATATCGGCCCCGATACTGACGACCGCGAGGAGATGCTTGAAGCTGTTGGCTTCGACTCACTCGATTCCTTCGTCAACGCAGTAGTCCCGGAGTCCATTCGCTCCAGCTCGGGGCTCAATATCGGTGAACCGCTTGCTGAAGACGAACTGCTGAAGCGGCTCCGCGGCATCGCAGATAAGAACAAAGTCTTCAGGTCCTACATCGGGATGGGCTACTATGCGACCCATACCCCGACGGTGATCCTGCGCAACATCACTGAGAACCCGGCATGGTACACAGCCTATACGCCCTATCAGGCTGAGATCGCACAGGGGCGCCTGGAAGCACTCCTCAACTTCCAGACAGCCGTTATCGACCTGACCGGGCTTCCGATTGCGAATGCGTCGTTACTGGACGAAGCGACAGCCGCTGCCGAAGCAATGGCGCTGGCGTTTGCATCGAAGGGGAGCGCAACGCGCAAGGACTTCCTTGTGGCCGACAACTGTCATCCGCAGACAATCGCTGTGGTACAGGCACGCGCCGATGCACGCGGAATCAACGTAATCACCGCCGCACCCTCGACCTTTGAGTTCACGGACACCGTCTTCGGCGTACTGCTGCAGTACCCGGCAACCGACGGCGCCGTGCATGACTATCGCGCACTGTGCGACGCAGCACATGAGGCCGGTGCGCTCGTGACAGTTGCCACCGACCTGCTGGCCCTCTGCCTGCTCGAACCGCCAGGAGAGTGGGGCGCTGATATCGCCGTTGGAAATACGCAGCGCTTCGGCGTCCCGATGGGATACGGCGGCCCGCATGCCGCATTCTTCTCCACGCGCGAAGAGTTCAAACGACTCCTCCCCGGGCGCATCATAGGCGTATCGCGCGACAGCGACGGCAAGCCTGCACTCCGCATGGCACTCCAGACACGGGAACAACATATCCGTCGCGAAAAAGCCACCAGCAATGTCTGTACATCGCAGGTGCTGCTCGCTGTAATGGCCGGTATGTATGCTGTGTATCATGGACCGAAAGGTCTCAAGGCCATCGCCGAACGTGTGCACGGGCTCGCTGTTACGTTCGCGGCCGGAATGGAGCGACTCGGCTTTACCATCGCACAGAACGAGTACTTCGATACTGTACGAATAAACGGAACAGGCGCACGCCAGAGTGCGATCCTGAAAGCCGCGAAGGAACGCTCCATCAATCTGCGTGTGCTGGATGCAGATACGATTACAGTGTCGCTTGACGAGACCACCACTCAGGGTGACATCGTCGACCTTTGGACGGTGTTCAACGGCGGCAGTGCGCCTGCGTTTACGGTAGCGGAGGGAGCTGACAGTGCCGACAACAGCTTTGATGAACGCTTCCGCAGAACTTCGGCGTACCTTACGCATCCGGTATTCTCACGCTATCACAGTGAGACCGAGATGCTTCGCTACCTGTATGCACTCCAGGCGCGCGACTTCTCACTCGTGCACGGCATGATCCCACTCGGCTCGTGCACAATGAAGCTGAACGCGACCACCGAGATGATCCCGATTACCTGGCCGGAGTTCGGGCAGTTGCACCCCTTTGCACCTGTGGATCAGGCAGAAGGGTATGCGGAGCTGGTGCGTGAGCTGTCGGCGGATCTGGCGGATATCACCGGCTTTGCAGCGGTATCGCTGCAGCCCAACGCCGGCTCGCAGGGTGAGTATGCAGGGCTGCTTGTGATCCGCCAGTATCACAGGTCGCGCGGCGATACGCACCGCACTGTATGTCTTATTCCGCAGTCTGCGCATGGTACCAACCCGGCGAGTGCGGTAATGGCCGGCTTCCAGGTGGTGGTGGTACGTACCGACAGCGATGGCAACATCGATGTGTCTGACTTGCGGGACAAGGCAACGCAGCACAGGGAGAATCTCGGTGCACTGATGGTGACTTATCCATCCACGCACGGTGTGTTTGAAGAGAGCATCCGCGAGATCTGCACCATCATACATGAGAACGGTGGTCAGGTTTATATGGACGGTGCGAACATGAACGCCATGGTGGGGATTGCGCGTCCGGGCGAGATCGGTGCGGATGTCTGCCACCTGAATCTGCATAAGACCTTCTCAATTCCGCATGGCGGTGGTGGCCCGGGTGTCGGCCCGATCGGGGTTGCACCACAGCTGGTGCCGTTCCTGCCGTCGCATCCGGTTGTACGGATCAGTGATGAGCGGGCCATTGGCCCGGTATCAGCAGCACCGTTTGGAAGCGCCAGCATTCTTCCTATCAGCTATTCATACATCAAGCTTATGGGAAGCAAGGGGCTTACTGAAGCAACGATACTTGCGATGCTCAATGCCAACTACATCGCGAAGCGTCTGGAGGGGCACTATGAAGTACTCTACCGCGGGCGCAGCGGTCTTGTTGCGCATGAGTGCATCCTGGATACGCGTCCGCTTAAAGCGAAGTCGGGTGTCGATGTTGAGGATATCGCAAAGCGCCTGATGGACTACGGTTTCCATGCTCCAACGATTTCGTTCCCGGTGGCCGGCACTGTTATGGTGGAGCCTACTGAGAGTGAGTCGAAGGCCGAACTGGACCGGTTCATCGAAGCGATGATCGGTATCCGCGAGGAGATAGCAGCTGTTGAGCGGGGCGAAGCAGACCGTGAGAACAATGTGCTCACCCGTGCACCGCACACAGCGCAGCATGTGTCATCGGACAGCTGGGACAGGCCGTACTCACGCGAGCACGCCGCGTTCCCGACACACTCCACCCGCGAGCGCAAGTTCTGGCCGTACGTGGGGAGAGTGGAAAGCGCCTGGGGCGACCGCAACCTTATCTGTGCGTGCCCGCCAATCGAAGAGTATATCGAAAACTGAGGCGCGGAGAGACGAAGCACTGAAAACTGAAACACTCAGCGCGTATGCGCTGAGTGTTCCGGAACATGGGCCGCCGGTAATAGCCGGCGGTTTTTGTTTCAGCCGCCTGTGAGCTCCGAATATTCGGTGGCGTTCATCAGGCTGCTGCCGTCGTCGGTGGAGCGGACGCGAATCATCCAGCCGTCACCGAAGGGATCAGTGTTGACGAGCGCGGGTTCGCCGTCGAGCCGGTCATTGATTGCGATGACCTCACCCGCGATCGGCATGAAAAGTTCGGAAACCGCTTTCACTGCTTCGACAGTTCCGAAGACTTCGCCGACACCGAAAGTGGTTCCTGCCTTTGGCAGTTCCAGATACACGATATCGCCCAGCTCGCCCTGCGCGAAATCCGTGATTCCAATTGCGTAAACTCCGGCCTCATCAGTGGCCTTCACGTATTCGTGTTCCTTGCTGTAACGAAGATCGGCGGGGATGTTCGACACGGGTGCTCCGTAGTAAAGGTGTTGTATCGCGTGTTGTATCGCGTGTTGTATCAGCCGTCGCTCGACTGCTGGTCGATGTTGTGACCGGGCGTCTGCCCGTAGTTCCCATGGAAGCTAGTCCCCTGCGAAGCTACGTCCAGCATCTGAGGCCAGAGAGCAAGTGTCTTTTCATGAAGTTCGTCGATCGTGCCGTCATTATCGATAATCCACGTCGCCAATACGCGTTTTTGTGCGGCTGGCATCTGGGCAGCGATCATGGCGGCAGCTTCTGAGGCAGAAAGCCCCCTGTTGTTGACAATACGGTTGAGACGGGTCTCAGCGGGTGCGTCCACAAGAAGGATGCGGTCGAATCCCTTGTCGAGCCCGGTCTCGAAGAGGAGTGGGATTACAGAAACAATGACCTTGCTTCCGGCCTCTTCTGCCTGGGCAACTGCCGATTCCCGCAGTCGGCCAACGATCGGGTGAACGATGCTGTTGAGTGCATCACGCGCATCCGGATCGCTGAATACGATTTTGCGTAGCGCTCTCCGGTCTATGCTGCGGTCGGCGTTGAGGATCCCGGTACCGAAATGGCGAACGACGGCGTGATACCCTTCGGAGTCTTTCTCAATGGCCTTGCGGGCGAGGACATCTGCGTCTATTACGGCAGCGCCCAGTTCGGCGAGTGTGGCCGCTACGGCACTCTTCCCGCTCGCAATATTCCCTGTGAGGGCAATCATCAGGGGAGACATGTGGCGCAATTGAGGGCCATCCCTGAAAGTTAGTCAATCCGGGTAGGGAAAACAAATCCGCGGCTTCGGTCTATGTCAAACGCTATTAGAAATGCCCTCTGTTTTACACCACTAGATATGCACTCTTGGTTGACGGGTTTGTCCGGGTTCAAGGCTGAGACTGTTGCAGTCACATGTGAAGTCATCAGCAAGGCATACAACGTGCGTTCAGCTCGTCACCGTTCGAGGGAGCGCTTGAGCAGTGGGCCGTACTCAAGGTCCCGTTCGCTTGTGCGGGTACGCTGAAGGATCAGATTGCCCGCTGCGGAATATCCGGCTTGCTTGCGGCGGATGGCACGGGGGTCAAACTCGTAATAGAATGGCCCTGGGCTTTTCTCAAACCATGGTTGAAGCCATGGATCGCAGCGCTCATTATAGCTGTTAATAGACCGATAGAATGCTACGCGCTCGTGAGTATACTCCAACGAGAAAACATCCAATACAAACTCGCTTCGCATTCCCGCAATTGCAGTATAGCTCCTGTAGTCAGGGTGCGAGAACTCTGATGGAGGGAGCGAGTCCAGCAACAGGTCTGCCGTAGCCTG
>CAZDMG010000074.1:0-11862 GCA_964506655.1 uncultured Gemmatimonadaceae bacterium | reverse complement strand
CTGCGCGAGGATCTGCGCGCCTTCGATGATGAAACACTTGCACGGGCCGTTGCAGCGTGCTCCGTACCTGTGATATCGGCTATCGGACACGAAACTGATATCACGATCTGCGACCTGGTCGCCGACGTCCGAGCTGCAACGCCATCGGCAGCGGCAGAGATTGCAGTACCTTCAAGGACAGAGCTCGCGCATCGGGTTACAGTGCTCGGCAAGCGACTCGGGAATGCCGCAGCGCGCCGGACATTCCAGGGGGCTGCTGTGGTTGAGAATGCAAAGCTCCGTCTTATCCGTGCGACGTCGCGCATCACCGAGCGACGTGAGTCAGAAGTTGCACAGCTGGCTGGCCGGCTGCAGGCGCTTTCACCGCTCGCAACACTTTCGCGCGGCTACTCCGTTGCACGCTTACCGGATGGCAGCACGCTGACACGGGCGTCGCAGTTTTCACCTGAGCTGGGCTTCGAGCTCTGGCTTAACGACGGTGTTGCAGATGCCGTAGCACGTGGCGTACGACCATTGCCGGAAGGTTTTCATTCCGAAAAGGAAGATCCGAAATGAAGTTTGAGGAGACACTTAAGCGGCTGGAGTCTATCGTGCGCCAGCTGGAACAGGACGAATTGGACCTGGACGAAGCATTGAAGTTGTTCGGCGAGGGGATATCGCAGCTTCGTGTGGCCGGTGACGCATTGCGCAAAGCCGATGCCCAGGTGCAGCAGTTGCGCGAGTCCCTGGATGGCGCGCTGACGGTCAGCGGGCTTGATGGGTGAATGGTTTCTGACCTGAGTTTCGAAGCGTGACAACGGCGGTGGAAGCCGTGCTGCAGTCCGGGCGTCAGGCCGTGGAGGCGGCGTTGGTGAGGTTGTGCGCCCATGAACTGGATGCTGTAAGCACGGAGATGCAGCGCGCTGTGTCGTATTCACTTCTTGGTGGCGGTAAGCGTCTGCGGGCTGTACTGCTGCTGGAGGCTTATAGTGCGTGCGGCGGCAAACTTGACGCCACCGAACTTGCGGCCGCACTGGAGATTGTGCATGCGTATTCACTGGTGCACGATGATTTGCCGTGCATGGACGACGACGATATGCGCCGTGGGCGGCCTACTGTGCACAAGGTATTCGGGACCCGTACCGCCACAATATCCGGCCTTTCCATGGTCCCACTGGCGGCCAAAACAGCGTATAAGGGTGGGCTCCGGGTTGGACTTTCTAATGCGGAAGCTGCGGAATGTGTACGTGACCTCATGATTGCAGCTGGTGCTCAGGGTATGATTGGAGGTCAACTGCTGGACCTGGAGGCTGAAGGGCTTCAACTTTCACTGGTTGATCTGGAACGGGTTCACAACCTGAAAACCGGTGCTCTGATCGCTGCATCTGTTACAATTGGAGCGAGGGCGGCCGGTGCCGGCAGGAAACACCGTGAGGCTTTTGCCCGTTATGGTACCTCGCTGGGGCTGGCTTTCCAGATTGCAGATGACGTACTTGATGTAACCGCTACAACGGCTCAGATAGGGAAAACGGCCGGGCGGGATGCTGCTCTCAAAAAGAGTACGTATCCCGCTCTGCTTGGCATAGATGGCGCTTTGGCCAGGGCATCCGGACTCGTGGATGAGGCCTGCGAGGCGCTCAAAGAGGAAGGGCTGCTTACCACAGCGCTTGAAGCGATCGCACGCTTCATAGTGGAACGGCAGTCCTGATTTCTTACCCGGTCTTCAGAGATGGCATATCCAATTCTTGATCGTATCAACAACGCTGGTGACGTCCGGAAGCTTTCACGTGCCGACCTCAAGGTACTGGCAGATGAAATCCGGGCGCGACTTATCGATGTCTGCTCGCGTACAGGTGGGCACATCGGCGCCGGCCTCGGTGTTGTGGAACTTACAATCGCGCTGCACTACGCATTGAACACGCCCGACGACCAGCTCGTCTGGGATGTCGGACATCAGGCGTACCCGCACAAACTCATTACCGGGCGCAACAGTCGTTTTGAAACACTGCGGCACGAGGGTGGGATATCAGGCTTTCT
Source organism: uncultured Gemmatimonadaceae bacterium (assembly GCA_964506655.1). Lineage (GTDB taxonomy): Bacteria > Gemmatimonadota > Gemmatimonadetes > Gemmatimonadales > Gemmatimonadaceae > Gemmatimonas. Next base: position 9,846 of record CAZDMG010000074.1, on the reverse strand, counting down.
TAAGCGCTCTGAAAGCGAATACGACACCTTCGGCGCCGGTCATGCGGCCACTTCCATCTCAGCTGCACTCGGCATGGCCGCGGCACGCGATGTAAAGGGCGAAAAGTTCAAGGTCGCAGCCATAATCGGCGACGGATCACTGGGCTCCGGGCTCTCCTACGAAGGACTCAACAACGCCGGTCACTCCGATACCGATATCATCGTTGTGCTCAATGACAATGAGATGTCGATTGCTCCGAACGTTGGTGCAATGCACAAGTATCTCACCAATGTCCGGCGCAATCCGCTGTACAACCGTATGCGTGCTGTTGTCGGTGATATTCTCACTGGCGTTCCTGCGCCCTTCACTGGTGTCGGCACCCTGATGAAAAAGTGGGAGGACAGCGTCAAGGCGCTGCTTACTCCCGGTATGCTGTTTGAAGAGCTTGGCTTCCGGTATTTCGGTCCGATCGATGGACACGATATCAATGCGATGATCGATGTTTTTTCCGCAGTGCGCGGGATGACGGGGCCACGGCTGGTACATGTAATCACGCAGAAAGGGAAAGGCTTCCCTGCCGGAGAGAACGGAGAGAAGTGGCATGCACTGCCTCCGGGCCACGACCCTGCAACGGGTAAGCCACTCAAGGTTGCCAACCGGAACCCCGCCTACACAGCAGTCTTCGGTAAAGGGCTTGTCGAACTTGGCAAGGAACGCAGCGATGTAACTGTGATTACAGCGGCGATGCCGTCGGGTACAGGCACTGGTATGTTCGCTAAGGAGTTTCCTGATCGTTTCTTCGATGTGGGTATCGCGGAGGCGCATGCGGTGACATTCGCGTCGGGTATGGCGACACGGAATCTCCGTCCGATTGTTGCGATCTATTCCACGTTCCTGCAGCGTGGGTATGACAGCGTCATCCATGACTGCGCGATCCAGGGGCTCCCCGTGCTTTATGCAATGGATCGCGCTGGTCTGGTTGGCGAGGACGGTGAGACGCACATGGGGCTCTACGATATCGCGTATATGCTGACTGTCCCCGGAATGACTGTAACGGCTCCCAGGGACGGCAACGAGATGCTTGCACTTCTAAGGACTGGGCTTGAGCACAACGGACCTTTCAGTGTGCGCTTCCCGCGTGATGTAACGCCGGATGTACCGAAGCCGCTCGCAGAGATTCCTGATGTCCCTTACGGCACATGGGAAGTTTTGCGAAAGGGAAGTGATGTCGCGATCCTTGCAACGGGGACGATGGTAAACCCGGCGCTTGAAGCAGCAGAGATGCTTGCACCGGATGGCTTTGATATCACCGTCGTCAACTGCCGTTTCATCAAGCCGTACGATGAAGTCATGCTCAATGCGCTTCTAAACGGGCACTCGCAGATACTCACCGTCGAAGAAGGCACGGTTATCAATGGCTTCGGTGCTTACATGAGTGCTGTGATCCAGCGTCTTGCACCAGGCACGCGTGTTGCTGTGCACGGGGTACCGGACCGTATCATTTACGCCGCCGGCAGGGGGCGGCAACTCAACATGCTTGGGCTGGACGTGGAGGGCATTGCAGCACGTGTGCGTGCGTTGCATGAAACCGAGGCGCTGGCCGGTTGACTATGCGGGTCGGGGTGATCGGACACCGGGGTTACGATGGCCTGAGTGCTATGCTGCACAAGCTTACTGCGATAGCCCCGTCACTCGGACTGACACTCGCATTCGCAGATGAACTTCTGGACCTCACTGATTCCACTGAACGGCTTGGTGGTCCGGAAACTGTAGATGCGCTTTTTACATTCGGTGGTGATGGAACCTTTCTGCGTGGTGCGACATATCTGCGCGGACGCCAGGTTCCGATTCTGGGTATCAACCTCGGGCGACTGGGGTTCCTGACCACCTGCAGTGCCGACGAATTTGAGGAAGGTGTGCGTCACTTCGCTTCCGGTGATTATTCCTGGGAAGCGCGCATGATGCTGGAAGCCAGCGCGCTCAACAGGGATGGTACCGAGCGCGCGCGTTGGCTCAGTCTCAATGATGTCGTCATGCACAAGGGAGGCGTTGCGCGGCTTGTGAAGTTCAGCGTGCACGTTGACGGTGAGCCTATAGCGTCTTATTCAGCTGATGGCCTCATATTCAGTACGCCAACCGGGTCTACTGCTTATTCGCTTTCGGCAGGCGGTCCGATCATGGTCCCGACTGTGGAGAGCATCGTGCTGACTCCCATATCTCCGCACACGCTGGCCATGCGCCCACTGGTCCTCCCTGCCGACTCCACACTTACCGTGCGTGCAGATGATGGGCCCGGTGAGATTCTGGTTACGATCGACGGGCAGATCGGTGCTACTTTCACTGGCGGTGAATCGCTGGTGGTGCGCAAGGCTGCCTCGCAGGTGCGCATTGTCCGGTTCCCGGGCACCACTTTCTTTACACGTCTTCGCCACAAACTGGGTTGGGGCGGGCTGAGTGGTCGCGACAGCGACGGGAACACATAGGGCACGTTCATGCTGACCGAGCTGCGGATACGGAATCTGGCTGTTATAGACTCGGTCGCACTGTCACTCGACCGGGGGCTGAACGTACTCACAGGTGAGACCGGTGCAGGCAAGAGCATAATCGTCGGTGCACTGTCGTTTCTTCTCGGAGACAGAGCATCGGCAGACCGGATACGTACTGGCGAGGAGAAAGCGTCGGTAGAGGGGACATTCGCCGTGCCTGTGGAAAGCACACTGCACTCTGTCCTTGATGCGCGTGGCATCGAAACGGAGGGGGCCACTGTCGTACTGAGACGCGAGGTCACGTCGGCGGGTAGATCGCGTGCGTGGGTCAATGGTACTCAGGTCACGGCAACGGTGCTCTCTGAAATCGGCGACTCTCTTGTAAGCATTTACGGACAGAACGAATCGAGACAGCTCACTGATCGTGAGGTGCAGCGAAACCTCCTCGACCGTTTCGCCGGCTCGCTGGAGCTTGCTGCGACTGTACGCAGCACGTACGGTGCGCTGCAACGCGCGATCGCCGAAGAACAATCGCTGATTGAGGCACGCGAGCATGCCGCCGAACGCGCTGCATTTCTGCGTGCGCAATTGCACGAAATTGATGAAGCCAGACCGGAGGCAGGGGAAGAGGAACGCATTGACGGTGAGATAAGCCGCCTCGCACATGCAGAGGATCTGCAGGCAGATGCACTTGAGGCCGTTCGTCTTCTTTCGGGCGGTGAGTTCAGTATCCACCCGATGCTCCGGAATGTCCGCCGGTTGCTTTCCGCAATTGCGAGAGTGGACAGTGAGCGTGAAACGTGGCCTGAAGCCATCGACGAGATCAGTATCATGCTCGACGAACTCGCGCGCGACATCGATGACTACCGCGCGGAAATCGAAGTTGACCCTGCGAGGCTCAGACGGCTGGAAGGACGACGGCAGCAACTTACAATACTGTTGCGCAAGTACGGTCCGACGATTCCGGAAGCGTTGGCAGCGGCCGGCGAAATGCGTAACGAACTGTCGCTTCTGGGCGGTCACGACGACAGGATCGCAGCCGTTGCACGCGAACGCAAAGAGCTGGAGGAGGCTCTGCGCAGTGCGTCTCAGAGCCTTTCGCGTGCGCGTAAAAAGGGCGCAAGCGAGATGTCGCGTGGGGTGACAGCGTTGCTCCCAGAGCTTGGGATGCCATCGGCACGGTTCATGGTTGAGCTCGTGCCCGTGCAGCAATCGCCTGCGGTACAGCTTGAGGCCGCGCAGTCGCCCGCTACCCAGTCTGCTGCCGCGCAGCCGCCTATCAGTGCGATCACTGCGGGTGGCGCGGAGTCCGTGCTTTTTGTGGCGTCACTCAACAGTGGTACCGATGCGAAGCCCGTCGATCGCATTGCATCCGGGGGTGAACTGTCGCGACTTATGCTTGCACTCAGCACGATTCTTTCGCGCGCTCAGGAAGTACCGACGCTTGTCTTTGATGAAATTGACGCCGGTGTGGGTGGAGCAGTTGCGTGGCAGGTGGGAGCTCTTATGAAGCAGCTTGCCGGCAGCCATCAGGTCTTTGCGATTTCACATCTGGCGCAGATTGCGGCGCAGGCGCATCATCACATTTCAGTGAGTAAAGGCGCAGTCGATGGCGTTACATCTGCTGATACCCAGATACTCCTGGCGGACAATCGTATGCTGGAAATAGCGCGCATGCTGGGCGGCGACGCAGAGAGCGAGGTGAGCCAGCTGCACGCGCGTGAGCTGCTTGAGCGCGGTGAGACTGGTGTGGTAAGAACTTCTCCTGCCAGGCGTCAGCGGCGCGGGAAGCCGGTATAAAAACGCAACTCCAGTCGATCGGTCGCTACAGCAGGGACTCCGGCACCACTCGCTTTACCACTCCCTGAGAGTGGTTGCACATGCGAGTAAACCAGCTCCACCGGCAGTCGCGACTTGCTGCGTGCATGACTTATAAGCGACGAGTACGATATTGCGAAGCCTGCACTGTGGAGTGACTGAGCGGGCACGGTAAAGCGCCCGTCAATGCCTGCTGTCGCGTCGGTTACCCGATAGACATCGTCGCCACTCCTCGTAAGCTGATACAACGCTGTCAGGCCAAAGAAATCGCTGATGGTATATCTGGGAGCAATCTCGATGGCAGACCTGAGCCCGGGCTGACGTTCAACTGCAGCAACTGTGAACGGTTCCAACAGAGTCGAACCATCGCTGGTTGGCGGCAGCGTTACCACCGCTTTGTCCTGCATGGCTTTGGCGCCGCGCACCGTCACACTCATCCATACGCGAGGGCCGAAAACAATATCGGTCGTGGAACGAAAGAGCAGGGCATTCGTTCCGAGTCCTGTGCCGCGATCATATGCCATACCGGTGCGTGGCAGATTACCTGAACCAAAGCGCCAACCAAGGGTCAGCGCAGAACGGGCACCACGCTTTTCCGGTGCCAGCCGCGCATGCTGGTCTGCCTTGAAAGCATCAAACAGCAAAAAGGTCCCAGTGATATCTATGTCACCCATTCCGGAGCGTCTGGTGTTGCCCAGCGTAGTGTAGCCGAGCCCAAGTGCGGTGTCGCCGGCGATGCGGGCGAAGCCAGCGCTGCCGAACACTGTGGAAGCCGCAACCGGTGCGCTTTGTTCGCCGATGGCGTCAACACCGAAAGCAGCAAAGTCGTCACGGAGCGATGCAATAGCAGTAAGCACAGCTGCCTGCATCTCCGAGCCGCGGATCGGTGCCACGATGCTGCCACCCCGCACGCTGTCGCCGTAGACCGCGGCAAGCGCACGCTCGGTGCGGAGCGCACGGTCGAGAAGCCCCTGGATCGCCCCCGTCTGTCCGACAATGAGCTCACAACCGGTGGCTGTGCCGCTGCTGCACCGCGCAAGCTCCTCCGAAAGACCACGCTGTGCGGCCGATATCTCGCGGAGCAGTGCACCATTGGTTGCCCGCGACTGCGCGCCTGCCGGACTCCACGCGGGGTTCTCGCCTACATTGGCACCAACGCCGGCCGGGTTCAGAGCGAATCTCGTGGTAGTGCGCGCCTCTATATACGGCACAAGAATCCCCATGGAGAAACGCGATGTCACACCGTACTCAACAGACAGCGGCGTGATGTTCTCCTGAACCTCAGCACGGGATTCAAGCGGCCCGAGGGTCAGCTGCAGCGAGGATGAGCCTGTGAGGGTACGCAGCGCGTCCTGCGCAGGCGAAAGCTGAGGCAGCTCGCGCACCCCAAGATTGGCCACGTTGAGAGCGTCGAGGAGCGGCAAGCGGGTGAGCCCCTGGCGCCCGTCTGTTTGCTGAAACGACTTGTCGTAGCGATTCCATGTGGCACCTATCCGGAACCGCATCCCGCCTTTGGGGACCGGAACGGCGTCGTTGCCCGCACCAGCCACGCGCTGAGCGTGCACACTGCAAACCGGCAGGGTCGGTGCCAGTGAAATCAGGGCTCCAGCAAACAGCAGCGCTTTAAGGCGCATCGGGCATCCGGGCATCCAGTCGCGATTGTAAGATTCGGTAGCAGTCCCAGGGTCCGGGACGTACGCGTGCAGGCTGCATAAACGTAGCTTTACCGCGTTATCTACTTTAACCGCTTCCCTGTCGGGGATGAAGCACATGCTGGGGCATTGGAGTCGCTGTTCCCGCTGTCGGGCCGGTCGGCACAGGCGATGTCACGGACCCGCCTGTGACTGAGTCGCTTGCAAAACTCAAAGCAGCGGCGCTAATTAGAGCGTCGGTATCGCACGCGGGAATAGCTCAGTTGGTAGAGCACAACCTTGCCAAGGTTGGGGTCGCGGGTTCGAGTCCCGTTTCCCGCTCTGTATCGCGTCCCGACTGAATCAGGCCCCACCACCCGGATGGCGAAATCGGTAGACGCGAGGGACTTAAAATCCCTTGGCCGCGAGGCCGTGCGGGTTCGAGTCCCGCTCCGGGTATCGTTGCAGTGTGCATTGGTGATGTTTGTACATACACAGCAGGCAATCCGTTTTGCTATCTTTAAGGAATGTCTGATGTTCTCACGCTTGCAACAGAACTTCTTTCCGCCGACTCGACCACAGGTCGTGAACGCGATGCCGTAGACCATGTGGCCAGATGGCTCGTCTCGCGCGGGTGGAATGTCACCCTGCAGGAGGTGGAGCCCGGCCGTTCCAACGTCTGGGCCACACGCCGCGGGGGTGGTGTAACACTCTCCACGCACCTGGACACTGTGCCCCCCTACATCCCGCCACGCATCGAAGGCACAAGGCTGTACGGACGTGGCGCATGCGATGCAAAAGGCATAGCAGCAGCCATGCTGATCGCGGCACAGCAACTTGCCAACGATGGCGAAGAACGGGTCGACTTGCTCTTTGTTGTTGGCGAAGAGCGGAACTCACCGGGTGCGCGCGCTGCCAACCGCCTGGCACCCACCAGCCGCTGGCTTGTCAACGGTGAACCCACCGAAAGCAAACTCGCATCCGGATGCAAAGGTGCTCAGCGACTTATAGTCCGTATCCGCGGACGCGAGGCACATTCGGCATACCCGCACCTGGGTGCAAGTGCTCTGGAACCGATGCTCGATCTGCTCCCCGAGCTGCGCAGCCTCGATTTACCAACCGACTCAGTACTTGGTGATACGACTTACAACATCGGGATACTGAACGCAGGTACCGAAGCCAATATTGTACCCGGGCTAGCAGAGGCGGAGCTTATGATCCGGCTGGTGGGAGACATCGCACCGGTGCGCGACGCCTTCGAGGAATGGGCTGCCGGCAAGGCCGAGCTGGTTTGGGGATCACACATCCCTGCGCAGCACTTCCACATCATCGATGGCTTCGATGTGGCGCCGGTTGCATACACAAGTGACATACCGCTTCTCGACAGGTGGGGTACACCACTCCTTTTTGGACCCGGTTCGATTCATGTAGCGCATACACCACTTGAACACATTGATATTGCTGAATTGGAGGCATCGGTTGGTGCCTATGAACGAATAGTCAGATCACTTCTGGAAACATGACAACCGCTACATCACGAATCCCTGTTGCAGTCCTTGGCGCCACCGGTGCCGTAGGCCAGGCTTTTCTGCGCCTCCTGGATAATCACCCCTCCTTTGAGGTAAGTGAGGTCGCCGCATCAGAGCGGTCCGCAGGGAAACGTTATCGTGATGCAACGGCATGGCGCGAAGGGCAGTTGAGCGACACCACCGCCGACCTCGTGGTCAAAACCTGTACGCCGACCGATATAAAGTCGCCGATTGTGTTCTCTGCACTGGATTCATCGGTGGCAGGTGAAACCGAAGAAGCATTTGCGCGCGCCGGACGCATGGTGCTCAGCAATGCAAAGAACCACCGTATGGCTCCGGATGTACCGCTTGTTATCCCGGAAGTAAATGGTGCACACCTTGCCATGCTCGATCATCAGCGGCAACTGCGCGGCTGGAGCGGCGGTATAGTTACCAATGCCAACTGTGCGTCTACGGTAATTGCGATGGCGCTGGCTCCGCTGCATGAGCGCTATCGTGTAAGCCGCCTCTTTGTAACAACGATGCAGGCGGTCTCAGGCGCTGGTTATCCGGGTGTACCTTCGCTTGATATTCTGGGCAACGTCATACCGTACATAGGAGACGAAGAACAGAAAATCGAAACTGAACTCTCCAAGCTGCTTGGCGGAATGGAAGGAACTGCATTCAAGGCCGCCAGTTTCCCTGTGAGTGCACATGCCAACCGTGTCGCAGTTGAGCACGGCCACACTGCATGCATCTCGGTTTCATTTGAAACGAAGCCAACTGTAGCTGAAGCCGTAAGCGTGCTTCGCTCGTGGACGGGATATGAGGCAGTACGGCGTGTCCCCGGCGCTCCGGCTCAGCCTCTTGTTGTACGCGACGAACCGGATCGTCCGCAGCCGCGGCGTGATGTGGATGTTGGTGGCGGCATGACAGTTACGGTGGGCCGCGTACGCGACGACAGGATCTTTGACATCCGCATGACAGCGATGGCGCACAACGTAGTGCGCGGTGCGGCAGGTGGTTCTGTGCTCAATGCCGGTCTCCTGCTGGCAACCGGGCAACTCGACAGGTTACTGGGCCGGTGATAGTCTCGAAATTCGGAGGTACATCGGTAGCAGATGCCGCAGCTATCGCGCGGGTAGTTGATATCATGGCAGCCAGACTGCCCCGCAAGCCGATTCTCGTGGTCTCCGCACTCGGCGGTACCACCAACCAGCTGTTGGACATCGCAAACCGTGCGGCCGCAAACGAACTGATTGTTGCACTTGCCGCCATCGAGCAATTGCGCACACGGCACCTCAACGTCGCAGATGCGCTGCTCGGCGACAGTGATGAGTACCACGAGGTGGTCGACGAAATCAGTGTTGGTTTCGACGAGCTCGCTCACCTGGCGGAGGCGTTCCGCACACTCGGCTACCTGACGCCGCGTTCGCTGGATTCGGTGTCGGCGGTTGGCGAGTTGCTTTCGTCGCGCATTGTCGCGGCCGCGTTGCGGCAGAAGGGCGTTGACACCGAGTGGTTTGACGCGCGGGATATCATGATCACCAATGATCGATTCTCGCGTGCGGAGCCTGATCTTGTGGCGATTGAGCAGAACACGCGTGAACTGCTTGTTCCGGTTGCTGAACGGGGCGGAATTCCGGTGGTGGGCGGTTTCGTCGGCTCGGCACCGGGGCGAATTACCACCACACTCGGGCGTGGTGGCTCCGACTATTCGGCGTCACTTATAGGCGCGTCTATCGAAGCAGAAACCATTGAGATATGGACGGATGTCGATGGCATGCTGACCTCTGACCCACGCGTGGTCCCCGGTGCGCGTCTCATCGAGCGTATCCGCTTCGATGAAGCGGCGGAGTTGGCGTCGTTCGGTGCCAAGGTACTGCACCCTAGTACCATCGCGCCGGCAGTGCAGCGCGGGATCCCGGTTTGTGTGTTGAATTCACGCAGCCCCGAAGGTGCAGGTACCATGATCGCATTTGATGCACCAAGGTTACCGGTGCGTGCAATTGCCGGTAAGAGACAGGTTTCAGTGGTGAAGCTCCGGTCTGCGCGGATGTTGCTTGCGCCCGGCTTTTTGCGGAGTGTGTTCCAGGTGTTTGAGACGCACCGAATGTCCATCGATGTAGTTGCGACCTCCGAGGTTTCGATATCTGTAACAGTCGATGATCCGACCAACCTGGATGCAGTTGTGGCCGACCTCATGACATTCGGTGATGTGTCCATTCAGCGGCAGCGTGGGATAGTTGCTGTCGTCGGGGCCGGTATAGCAGACGGCAGCCGTGCGCTTGCAGACGCGATGGCAGCGGTTGGCCCGATACCGGTTTATATGGCGTCACTGAGTGCAAGCGGTATCAACTTCACGCTGGTTATCGACGATGACCAGGTGGACGCAGCGATGCAGCGATTGCACGATACGTTCT
>CAZDMG010000073.1:8308-12240 GCA_964506655.1 uncultured Gemmatimonadaceae bacterium | reverse complement strand
TCGCACAATACGCCACCTCGCGCGCAGTCACCGCCGCCGCCGAAGCCCCCACGCCGTCACCCCTACCGTTCACCACAGGCTACGGCTGGTTCGAAGGGCTCGTCCCATCCGCCACCGTCAACGGCACACACTTCACCCAACGCGGTACCGGCGCGATCCGCATCTCCGCACCCGTCACTGCCGCCGAAACCCTGTCCGCTACCGTCGTCTCCAGCGACCGACGACGCGGCATGGTACCGGTACTTTTCGTCCACGCACCTGGCCAGGACATCGCGCACACCATTATCGGCCAACGCGGCCCAGTCCTCGCACTCCGCGTCGCCACCCGCGTCGACCGCTTCGGGCTCCGCTACCCGGACCTCGTCGTAACCAATCCGACACCCTGGGCTGACACCACCGGCAGCGCCACACCACCCACGACCCGTCACATTACCGCCAGCGTCACCGGCCGTCACTGGGAACTCGCAGCCACCACCGACAGCCCAGCCAGCGCCACGAGCGGGTCCACTAACACGACTGTTCCCAATGTCGCGGCAACCGCCAGCGCAGCCGGCTCCAGCCCCACCTCCACCACCCACGCCCGCTTCTACGCGGGCTTCTGGACGGCATGGATGCTCGTCGCTCCCATCAGCCGCGTCAACTCACCGCTCGCCGCACTCGGCTCCATCCTCTTTTTGCTGAGCTTCGCGCTCCCACCGGTGTACTGGATGGCACGACGACGTAACACGCACGTACCGCATTAGAATACGAGACCACCTGAACCGGGCACACGCTGAATGGGACAACTTCAACTCAAATTCGCACTCGCACTCGGACTGCTCAGACTGCTGGTCTTTCTGAGCGGCTTTACCGTCGCGATTGCCGCCCTCTTCAGCTACCTCCTCCGCACCAAGAAACTCTCCCCGTTCTCTGCACTCGCGCGCGCGATCCGACGCATCGACAACGTCCTCTTTGCACCGATGGAACGCCGCATAATCAGAGCCGGTGGGTCGCACACATCCGCGCCATGGTGGACGCTCGCTGTAGTCGTCATCGGCGGGCTGCTCCTCCTCTCTGTAGTCCAGTTCCTGTTCACGCAGTTCTTCCTGCTGCTCGGCGCTATCAACGGCAAGCCGACATCAGTTATCTCACTCGTACTCGGCTGGACTTTCAGTTTCCTCCGACTCGCGATTATCGCGCGCGTGATCGCGTCATGGGTCGGCGGTACACCATGGTCCAAATGGTGGCGCTGGTCGTTCGTCTCCACCGAATGGTTCATGGGCCCGCTAAGGCGCGTAGTCCCCACATTCGGCCAGATCGACATCTCGCCCCTCATCGCATATTTCGGTATCGGGTTTCTTCAGAACCTCGTCTTCCAGGTGCTTTGAAACGGGTACCTGACAATTATGTGAACGCGGTAAACGCGGACACGTAACCACCATACAAACAGGATCAACGTCATGCGCGCATCGCTGCGTAATATCGCGTCGCTTGCATTCTTAGTTGCGACATCCGTGCCCTTTGCGCACGCTTCCGCGCAACAGGCCACAACACTTGGCCCGCCGCCTGCGTCGATCAGCAACGCCGAGTATGCCCAACGGCGTGATTCCCTTGCGGCGATCGTGCCGAATGGAGTTATACTCGCGCTCGGCGCACGCGAGCCCGCGGAAGATTTTCTTTCGTTCTATCAGATTGAAAACTTCCGTTACCTCACCGGTGTGCTTGAACCCAATGCAGCGCTGGTTGGTGTCAAGCGCGCAGGTCGTGTAACGTGGACGCTTTTTGTTGAACCACGTGACCCTGCGCGTGAGGTCTGGTCCGGTACTCTGGTAGGCACCGACGCAGCAGCTGCAACATGGGGCGTTGCAGGTCGCCCGATCGCCACGCTTAATGCGTTCCTGGATTCAGAGCTTGCGGGCGCCGATACGCTGTCAGTTGTAATCACGCGCGGTTCACCGGGCAATCTTTCTACAGACGACCAGTTTGTTGCCGCGCTCGTGGCTCGCAACAACGGCAAGACGGTGTTCAACGCATCGCGTCAGATGGACAGGCTTCGTGCATACAAGAGCGCAGCCGAACAGGCGCTTCTCAAGCGTGCCATTGATATCACTGTGCAGGCGCATGCTGCAGTCGCACCGGTCATCCGCCCGGATGTAAACGAATACGAAGCCGACGCGATGATCTCGTACACGTTCCGCCGTAACGGCGCCGAGCGTGCCGGGTTTGCGAATATTGTGGGTTCCGGGCCGAATTCAACGACGCTGCACTACAACGCAAATAACCGTGTTATGCGCGCCGGTGAAACAGTTGTGATTGATATCGGTGCGTCTTACGAAGGTTATTCAGCCGACATGACGCGAACGTATCCAGTGTCGGGAACCTTTACCGCAGAGCAGAAGGCGGTGTATCAGGTGGTGCGTGACGCGCAGGCAGCGGTGGAGCGGCAGGTGAAGATCGGCACGAAGTGGAGCGTGATGCGTGACACAGTGAGGGTTGCGGTGTCTTCAGGTCTTGCGCGGCTCGGGCTGATAGATTCAGCTAATGCCACTTACGATTGTTCCGACGACGGCAGCCGTCAGTGCCCGCAGTTTACGATGTACTTCATGCATGGACTTGGACATGGGATCGGGTTGCTGGTACACGACCCCGATCGCTACGAACTGGAAGGTACGATGGGTGAAGGCTCGGTGTTTACAATCGAGCCCGGTGTTTATGTGCGCAGGAACCTGCTGGAGATTCTCCCTAAGACTCCGCGTAACGCGCAGCTTATCGAGCGTATCCGGAGCGCGCACGCAAAGTACTCGAGCATCGGCGTGCGTATCGAAGACGACTATCTGGTGACATCGGGTGGCCTTGTGTGGCTGACCAGGAGTCCGCGTGAAGTGTCGGAGATAGAAGCGCAAATGCGGTCGCAGCGGCCGCTTCATCAGTAACGGAGGCGTTATGCAGAGATCCTGGATTCGTGTTGCAGTCGCGTTTATCGCCGCGGCTTTTGTATCGTTACCGGTTGCGTCGGCCCGTGCGCAGGAGGCAACAGCGGATATCATTGTAACGATTCAGGAGGGAGGTAACTCTGCGACGTTCCTCAAGCTGTTGGGTGATGCCGGGCTGATTGAGACTTTGAAAGGTCCTGGCCCGTTTACGGTGTTCGTGCCATCGGATGAAGCGTTCGCAGGTGTACCCGCCGAGCGCATGGCAGCGTTCACAAAGGACAGGGCGTCGCTCCGTCAGATGTTGCTCTATCATATCATAGCCGGTAAGGTGACGTCTGCAGATATCGCGCGGCTGAACGGTCGCGGCACACGCACCATGCAGCTTACTGAAGCGAAAGTCACGGTTGACGACGGCACAATGCGCATCAACAATGCGCGTATTACGGAGACCGACATAGTGGTGCGTAACGGCGTGATACATCTGGTGGACGCTGTTATCATACCTCCTGGCGGGGGTCGCTGAGTGGAAGGGAGGAGTATCTGAATCCGTTCAGGGTTCTATCTGAGCACCGCTATTACAGGATTTTCTGGACCGGCCAGACACTTTCCCAGATGGGAACGTGGATGCAGACGATGGCAGTCGGATGGCTCGCACTCGAGCTGTCAAACAGTGCATTTATCGTTGGTCTTGTAGCTTCGGCAGCTGCTTTGCCCGTCGTGCTTTTCTCGATGCATGCCGGTGCGATTGTTGACGGTGGCGATCGGTTGCGGATTGTGCGCATAGCGCAGACAGCACTGCTCCTGGAAGCCACAACGCTGTGGCTTCTTACACTTACAGGGCACATCAATGTACCGACGCTGATCGTGATGGCGTCGATAGCAGGTTTGGCGAGCACACTTGAGATCCCCGCGCGTCAGGCGATGATCGTGCAACTGGTGGGTTACGACGACCTTCAGCCTGCAATTGCACTCAACAGCAGCGGGTTCAATCTGGCGCGCGTGGTGGGGCCAGCTGTGGGT
>CAZDMG010000073.1:0-8298 GCA_964506655.1 uncultured Gemmatimonadaceae bacterium | reverse complement strand
ATCCATCAGTTCGGCATCGCGTGGTGCTTCGGGATCAACGCGCTGAGTTATGTCGCTGTGCTTTGGGGACTGTATCTGATCAAGCTGCCGTCCACGGCGATGTCGCGGACGCGGGAGCATATGATTTCTATGTTCCACTCGACGACGCGTAGCGCTGCGGACGGCCTCAGGTACATGGTGCGCCCGGGCGCAGTGCGCGACCTGCTTGGTATCGTTACGGTGAATGCGATTTTCGCAGCGCCGTTTCTGACATTGCTGCCGGTGGTGGCGCGCGACCGGCTGGGGCTTAATGCCGGCGGTTATGGGAGCCTGCTGGCAGCGATAGGGCTCGGTGGCTTGAGTGGCGCATTAACGGTGGCTGGCCCGGCGCATACCTGGCGTCGCAGCAGGACGCTTGCGGTAACTGGGGTGTTGTTCCCGCTGCTGATCCTGATTTTTGCGATAGTGAAGAATGTAGCCGCAGCGCATGTGATTCTGTTCTTTACCGGGCTCACGATGATCATGTTCACCGCGCTGTCGAACGGCACGCTTCAGAGCATTGTGGAAGAGGAGTACCGCGGCCGACTGATGGCTTTGTATTCACTGATATTCATCGGCCTGTCGCAGGCTGTGGGTGCGTTTGTAATGGGCGCGTTTGCGAGCATGGTGGGAGTGGCGACTGCGATCGGCTGGGCGGCAGTGGTGACGATTTTGTATTCAGCGCACGCGATGTACCACAGCGGGGCGCTTAGGAAGCTGTAGCGGGTGAGTGGCGTGTGGTGGCGCGTCACGGTGTGCAGTGGTGCGTCTCTTATCGTGCTGGCCGCTCGCGCATCGCCTGTTCGACTGCTTTCGCAGCGTCTATGAGCCCTGCGCCAAACTCATTGTCTTTGCCGGGCGCACCCAGGTCGCGTGCCGTCTCCTGAAGGATGACTGAAACACGCCATGCAGGCAGTGCAGGCGCAGCGCTCAGCATCAGCGCAGCAACACCGGCTGCCTGAGGCCCACTGAATGAATTGCCGCGATAGCGTTCATTCGGATTCACGTAACCCGACGGATAATTAACCACTGGATAATCCCACCCAGGGAACGCCACAACGTCCGGCTTGATAAGCCCCTTGGGCAGCGGGTGATCGCGGTACAGTTCAACGTTTGACCACTCTGCAGGCCCCATACTGCTGAACTGTGTGAGCGTGAGAGTGGAGTCAACACCACCGACCGCAATGATCGACGGCACATCCTTGGGGCTTTGAACCTGTACTGGAATCGGCTGATTCTGCCTGAAGTTCCCTGAACCACCGGTGAGCACAAGCCCTGCAGCGACTGCCTGATCCGCGATAAGCCGCCAGACACCGCGTGCGTTGCCGAGGTCCTTGATACTGAAACTCATATTGAGAACATCTGCACCGTTGTCGAGTGCGTACTGAAACGCCACGGGTGCAATTGCAATGCTGTTGCCCTTGAGCGCCATGATGCGCGCGCGTGGTGCAACCCCTGTAATGATGCCACCCGTACCGTCGCCGGCCATGATCGCAGATGTCATTGTTCCGTGCTGCACACCGCGGGGTTCGGCCTGGAACGCACCTATTTCTGCACTCCTGCGCACAAAGTCATAGCCGTAGATGTCGTCTATGTAACCGTTGCCATCATCGTCGATGCCGTTGTTGGGGATTTCCCTGCTGTTGATCCAGATATTGTTGCGGAGATCCGGGTGCAGGTAGTTGACACCGTTGTCGAGCGATACCACGATAGCGCCTTCACCGGTAATGCCGCGCCCCCAGACTTCGGGTGCGCGAAGCATGCGGATATTCCACGGTATCTCCTTGCCAACTGTGCTGAATGGTGCACGTGGCGACGGCGTGAGTACTTCGCGGACTTTGCCTGCGTCAGCGCGTGCAGCGCGAGTGGTATCGGAGGGTTGGTTGCTTCCGGCGGGGCTGCCGTCGCCAATGATAGGCGGCGATGACGGGTAGATGTAGCGCACTTCGTCGAGCGCGGCGATGGTGCTAAGCTGCGCGGGTGTCACGGTTGCAACGATCGCATTCACGAGCCAGAGTCGCTGCGGCGCGTCGTGCGGTGGCGCGATGTTGAGCGCCTTGAGAATTGCGGGCTGTTCGCTGTCGGCGATGCTTCTGAGTTTCGCAATAACAGTGCGTCGCAATTCGCGTCGGTCAGCGTTGGCGTTGTCCGCGGCGAACTGATCGAGTCCGCCGATTGGGTTAAAGAGTTGCGTGCGACCGAGGATGAGGACGTCGAGTGATTTCGCGGTATCCGCGCGTGCGATGAGCTGCGGGTCTATGCGCTGAGCCGGCGGCGGAGCTGGGATCCGGAATTGCGCATCTGCGGTTGACCAGAGTGGTGATGCTGCAGCGAGGTAGAAGAGCGCCGCAAGCTTCCGGCCGGTGCGGGTTTGTGTGGCGCGACAGCGGGATGCGTGCAGTGGGGATGATTCTGAGCGCCGGAACATGGAGTGTGGAGATAGAGGAAGTGAGCAGCAGCAGGGTTGAACAGGAGCGTGCGGCAGTTCGTGAGTTGGCGCTGCCCTGCTGAAAACTACCGCCTGCGGGTGTGGCTGTGGCTAGCTGTGGCGGCCTATTTGTTCCGGTTGCTGCCTGTCGCCGCGCATTGCTGCCTGTAGGCGTCCATTGCCGGCCATCAGTCGCACTGCTCAGCGCTCTCCGAAGCTCCGGGGTACCCGGGAACCCCGTCCGGGGGCTAGAATCAGGGATGCAGCGTGCGATGGCGTATGGCTGCACCATGACACCTGGAAACGGACGCGGTATGAAGCACAGCAAGACATTCGGTATGCAACTCAACATGACTATATCCGGGCTCCGCGGTAGTGTGCGCAGACTGGCGAGCCTGTCGTCATATTGGTTGAAGGCGCGATTGAGCGCGCAGTTGATTCTGCGGCCCGGGCGTGCTGCGGTTTTTGCAGCCGTACTCGCGTTGCTGCTCCCTGTCGGCCACGTCGCGCGTGCGCAGCAACCTGCCGACCTCGTCGTGATCAACGCCCGCGTCTATACCGCAGACGAAACCCGTCCGCTTGTCGAAGCCTTCGCAGTGCGTGACGGTCGCATTGTGTTTGTTGGCTCGACCGCTGAAGCATCCGTGCTGCGTGGTACAGCAACGCGTGTATACGACGCCGCCGGTCGCACGGTTATCCCCGGCATGGTGGATGCCCACGGCCACTTTGCAGGCCTTGGTCAGACATTGCACATCGTCGACCTCACCGGCACGACGAGCTATGACGAAGTGGTTGCGCGCGTCGCCGAGCGTGCCAGGAACACGCCTAAAGGTACGTGGATAGAAGGACGCGGTTGGGACCAGAACCACTGGGGCGATACCCGTCTGCCGACGCATGAAAAACTTTCGGCTGCTGTGCCGGATAACCCCGTTGCACTGACGCGTGTGGACGGACATGCGCTACTGGTGAACGCGAGTGCGATGCAGCTTGCAGATCTTGCGCGCAAGAAAGATCCCGACGGCGGTCGGATCGTGCGCGACGATCGCAATCAGCCAACCGGAGTGCTTATCGACCGTGCGCGCAGTTATGTGTCGTCGCTTATCCCCGCAATGAGTGTAGCCGACCGGCGTGCCTCGCTTACTGACGCGATGAAGCTGATGCACAGTGTCGGGCTTGTGGGAGTGCACGATGCCGGTGCCACACGCCAGCTCATTGATATGTACGAGGCAATGGGCAAGGCTGGCGAGCTGGATCTCAGGTTGTACGTAATGATCGGCGATGATGCAGCCGCACTGGACTATTATTTCAACACAGTCGGGCCCCGTTCCGCGCTGTACGACGGCCACCTGTGGGTGCGATCGGTGAAGCTGTACGGCGACGGCGCGATGGGCTCGCGTGGTGCAGCGCTTCTGGAGCCGTACTCCGATGAACCGGGGAACAATGGCTTGCTTGTGAGCACCGGTGAGCACGTGCAGGATGTCGCACAGCGCGCACTTAAGGCCGGCTTCCAGGTAGCAACGCACGCAATTGGCGATCGCGCCAACCGCACAGTGCTCGACGCATACGAAGCAGCGTTTAAAGCGGTACCGCGCACCGACCACCGCTTCCGCATCGAGCATTCGCAGATCCTTCATCACGCTGATATCCCCCGCTTCGCCCAGTTGGGTGTTATTCCGTCGATGCAGGGGAGTCATCAGACAAGCGACATGTACTGGATCGGCGCGCGGCTTGGTAGCGAGCGTTTATACGGTGCGTACGCGTGGCATTCGCTGTTGCAAACGGGTGTGATCATCCCCAACGGCAGCGACTTCCCCGTGGAGCAAGTGAACCCACTCATCTCCTTTCACTCCGTGGTATCCCGTCAGGATGCCAACAACTGGCCCGCCGGCGGCTGGCACCCCGAGCAGCGCATGACGCGCGAGGAAGCGCTGCGGAGTGTGACACTGTGGCCCGCATACGCAGCCTTCCAGGAGAAGGACATGGGCACGATAAGCGCCGGCAAGTACGCAGATTTCGTCGTGCTGGACCAGGACATCATGCGCATACCCGCAGAGTTGATATTGAACACGAAGGTGATCTCGACCTTTGTGGGCGGGAAAGAGGTGTATAAGGCGAGCGCGGGCCGGTGATTCGGTGATGCCCAAGGTTAACCCAGCGATACTCGAATGGGCCCGGGAAACTGCCGGGCTTAACGAAGAGGAGGCAGTTGCCAAACTCGGCTTGAATACCGCACGCGGTGTCTCTGCTGTTGAGCGTCTTCACGCACTTGAATCCGGAGCAGAAGCACCGAGCCGGACTATGCTTGGAAAGATGGCAAAGCAATACCGGCGGCCACTGGTTGTGTTCTACATGAGTGAACCTCCGCTCGCTGGTAACAGGGGTCAGGATTTCCGCACACTTCCGCATGACGCACCGGTTGAAGAAGAAGCGCACCTGAATGCGCTGATACGGGATCTTCAGGCCCGCCAGAGTCTCGTCAAGTCCGCGCTTGTCGACGAGGAGGAAGGCGAACCTCTTGCCTTCATTGGTTCGCTGAATCGTACTGCTGGCGTTGATGCTGCCGTCAATTCTATGCGTAGTGTGCTTGGCATCTCATTGGAGGAATACCGGAGCGCACAGAGTGTGGATAAAGCCTTTTCGTTTCTGCGCGAGCGGGTGGAAGGTATTGGGGTTTTCGTGCTGCTGATCGGAGATCTTGGAAGTCATCATACTGTAATCAGTCTTGACACTTTCCGTGGTCTATCCCTTTCCGACCCTGTCGCGCCGTTCATTGTGATAAACGATCGCGACCATCACGCAGCGTGGTCTTTCACATTGCTGCATGAGCTATGTCACTTGTTCCTCGGGCAGACCGGGGTGAGCGGCAGGGACGCGGTGCAGCCGATCGAGCGCTTCTGCAACGACGTCGCATCTGAGTTTTTACTTCCGGGTGATGAGCTTGAAGAGATGTGGGATGCCAGGGGTGCTGGCGTTGAGGATATTGAAGGACGCGTCGCAGAGTTTGCGGCAAGTCGCGTGAGGAACCGTCGCACAGGTTGCGCATTGGTATCTGTCACAGCCCGCCTTATGGCATCCGGTGCGCTGACGTCCACCAAGGCAGGGATCATCCTCAGGGTAAAGCCAAAAAGAGTTGAGAGAATGGTGTGCCGGGCCCGGTCTCAAGTGGTACTGGCAGGGGCTTCCCGCAGCGTGTAGCGTTGATATAGGCCTCGCCCGGCATGGGAAGCCGGCTGGCTGTGCGCACTGAGCTGCAGGAGCAGTTATGCACCGATTCAGCTTTGCAGCGACACACCAACAACACCGGTTGTCACGATGGACAAATACTCACTGCAGGAGTTGGTCAACTACCACTACTGGGCCCGCGATCGCGTTCTCGACGCCGCGGGGAAACTGTCACCTGACCAATTGACACGCGACCTCGGCAGCAGCTTCGGCTCGGTGCGGGACACGCTTGTGCACACATACTCAGCCGAATGGATCTGGTGTGAGCGCTGGCAAGGTCGTTCGCCAGCATCGCAGATCGCAGCAGATAAGTTCGATAGTATCAACGCACTCCAGGCCGCGTGGGCGGAACATGAGGTGGTTCTGCGCACAGTGGTTGATCGTTACACCAACAACGACATCGCCGCAGTTGTTGTGTATCAGGATACGAAGGGCAATGACTGGCACCAGGCGTTCTGGCAAATGGTGCAGCACGTGGTGAATCACGCTTCGTACCATCGCGGACAGGTGACGACTATGCTCCGTCAGTTGCAGGCGGCGCCGCCGGCGAGTATGGACTTGATCGCGTACTACCGGCAGGTAGCGAGATGAACTGGATCGTATCAACAGATGCGTAGGTGGATCGCTGATCTCGCGCTCTTTGTATTCACTGTGTCGCTCGGCTTGAGCATGGCAATCATACCGGCAAACTTCGCGTTTTACCAGCAACGGCCTGCCACTGCATGGCCGATGGACTTTCTCTTTGCGCTGACCATATTCCTGCCATATCTCACTGTAACCGGAGCTCTCCGGTCGACCGTACTCTATCGATTGCGAAACAGGGAGACAGGGCGCGTCTCGTACCTGCAATATGTGATCGCATCATTGGCGGCAGGGTTGGCGTTCTGCTGGTTCACCTTCGGCGCGGAAGTACCGCCTGTCAGGGTGATTCTGGAACAGACTGCTGTATTGGGTGCTTCCGTGTCGGTGGGCGGCCTCGTCAGCCCGGTGACAAAGCTGTGATTGATTCGCGACAGCAACAGCCGCCACATTCCCAGGCCTGCCAGGAAAATACTGGGACCAAAGTCGCCTCGGACCCCGCATGTGACGCCGCATGTGACCCCCCAAGTAGCCCCCCAAGTAACCCCCCATCGCGCTCAGATGTGCAAGCCCGCTTCGCAGCAGTACGTGCGGAGATTCTCGCGCTAGGTGTTCAGCGCCTGGCTCTGTTCGGCTCAGTGCGGCACGACGAAGCGAGTCCTGGAAGCGACGTGGATCTGCTGGTGGAGTTTGCGCCCGGTGAGAAATCGTTCGATCGTTTCATGGACCTGGCCGATCTGCTTGAGCATATCCTCGGCCATAAGATCGAACTCATAACGTCTGAATCGCTTTCACCTGCCTTTAAGCCACACATCCTGGCCGATGCCTTGGATGTTCTGCGGGCCGAGTGAGGTCAGGAGTGCACCAGGTGCCGTCCGCGATGATCACGTCAACGTAAACACGCAGATGGAAACCATCGCAACCACATATGCATTGAAACCCCACAGTGGAGCCCGAATACGATGCGTTTCCCTGTAGTTCTGCACACCGATGACGGCGTCCGTTTCGGTGTCACTGTACCGGACCTTCCGGGTTGCTTTTCGGCAGGCAACGGCATCGAGGACGCGCTGGCGTCGGTCGTTGAAGCCATCGACCTACATCTCGAGGGCATGATCGATTGCGGCAGTGATATTCCGGTTCCGCTCACCATCAGCAAGCATCGCGCCAATCCTGACTATGCCGACGGCCTGTGGGTGATCGTGAGTAGCCGCACGTAACCCCTGATAATCACACATGAAACACCACCACGGTTTATAGGAAGCGAACGACAGCGTCACATGGTTAAGGCGATCCGTCACAATTCGCCTCTACAACCTCCTGTCGGATATTTCGAGGCCAGGGATATTGAAGCGGAGTTACCATTTCAGACTGTGCCCAATCTTTACAGGAGGGATCACGTGACCTCTGGGTGGAGGTTGTACTTCGCACGGAACCACCCGACCTGTGCGATGACTAATAGCGAAGCCCGGTCTTCTGTCAAATCCTGAATCAATTCGAGATTGGACGCCGCTTTGTCTATACGGAAGGTTTCGTAATACTTGTTACTGCGCGAGGTTGGCGCTCCGGGAGGACAAACCGCTCGGGGTGCCGCATTGACAATGCCACTGGCGACAGCCCACTGCTGACGTCGGCTTCCGGCCGCGCGGGTTGTCCTGAATACACGATGCTCGACAATACTGGCGGAAGAGGTTCGGTTAAGGTAGGATAACATCCAGACTTGGACGGATTCGGTTCCGGAGCGGCAGGTCAAGAGCTGGCCATGGGTGGTTGAAGACTATACTGTGACACCAGTGGGCTGCTATAGTGTAGAACCGGGAAAGGGGTGGCAGTCTGTTCAAAATACGGGGGCTAAGATGGCAAATTTTCGAGGAAACACATTTGTAGGTCAGAGGATGCAGCTTGATGGACACGATTTCACTGAGAACGTGTTCCAGGATTGTGTCCTGGTGTATGGCGGCGGGCCGCTGAAGTTCAGCGGAAATGTGCTAACCAACGTGAAATGGGAGTTCGTGGACTCCGCTGCACGATCAATTGCACTCCTGTCGTCGTTC
>CAZDMG010000072.1:0-12241 GCA_964506655.1 uncultured Gemmatimonadaceae bacterium | reverse complement strand
TGGAGTTACCGGCTGGACAGTTTCGAGTTGCTGAGTTCCGGGAGCGGGCGCGATGGGCTCTTTTTGCGGGTTGACCACGTAGTCACGCTGCGTGTTGACGTCGTGCTTGCGGTGGGAGCAGTGGCTGCGGCCTTCGTGTTTTTTCGTGCTGGCTGGCTTGGGAACACCAGGTCTGCACTGATCACTCTTTCGGTCATGCTCGTAGCTGCTCTGGTGCTGAGGCACGGCCTTCCGTCGCTTCTGGATCGCGGCTCGACTATCGGTGACCCCGCGCGGCGCGATGCAGACTATCTCGCCACCAGAGCGCTTGTAACGAGACGGGCTTACAACGTGGACGCCATTAAGCTGGCGGCAGCGGGCGCAGGAAGCACTTCTCCGGGCATGGCTATACCATCCCGGGAGTTTGGCCGGCAGGCCGCAATGTGGGACGCGTTTACTGCCCGCAAGATCTGGCCGGCGGCTGGTGGGGAGAACCCAACGTCGAGCGTAGATGAACGGGTAGCCCATATGCTGGCGCCTGCGTTTGGGCGCACGGTGCACGGTACTATTGGGATGCTGGAAGCGGAGCCCGGGCAGGGCGGACAACCCTGGCGGCTTTACGAATGGGATCTGACGCTACAGTCAGCGCGGCCTATTCCCGTAACGTCTTACAGCGCCGGTTCCGGTTCCGTGGAGCAGAGTAACAGCTGGGGCGGAAGCGGCCTCAGACCGCTGGTCGCACCCGGAATTGACGGGTATGCTGTGGTCGCCGACGGTTCCGGGCTTATCCCGGGTGCACGCCTGGACTCATTCCTGTCGCGTCTTTCGCACGCCTGGTTCGCCCGGGATGCGTCGCTCTTTAGCGCGCCGGAACAGGGAAGAGTGGCGGAGCCGCCGGTATTTGTGCCCTACCGGGATGTGCGAGTGAGGGTTGCGGCTCTGGCACCGGTGCTGACGCAGGGGGGCCATATTCTGCCTCTCGTTCACAGCGATAGCCTGTACTGGGTCCTCGATCTTTACAGCGCATCGTCCGACTATCCTTTGAGCCAGCAATGGTTTATCGCAGGTGACATAAGGTCTTACTTCAGGCATGCAGGGACGGCAATTGTGAACTCTGCCACTGGGGTGCTCCGCATTGTCTCAGTGGCAAAGCCAGACCCGATTGCTCAGACGTGGATGAAGTTGGCGCCGACGCTTTTTGTTGAACCCGATTCACTGCCGGACGGGATGCTGTCAATGTTGCCGCCTCCCACAGACGGTGCCTTTGCACAACTCAGAAGTTTCGCCAGGTACGGGATGCGGGGCGAGGGGGAAGATGTCCGTCAGCGCCACTTCCCGGACTCCACGCTTTCGCCGCTTTGGGCGACCCCTGTTCTTGTAGATGTGGCGGGTGTGCTTACCCCGGCTCTTACGATTCCCATCCTTGAGGATACTGATCGCTTCAGCGGGGTGGCCACGATGGTTGGTGGAGCGGAGCGGGGAACATGGTGGCACGCGGCAGAACGGGTGGGTGGAGCCGAAGCAGAAACTGCGACCGCTTCAGGCGAGCTTGCGGAGTCGATACCGTCGACGACAGGTGCAGTCGGTACCGGCTTGGGTACCGGCTTGGGTACCGGCTTCGGCACAGGCAGAGGATGGCAACTGGCACAGCAGAATCTCAGGAGGCTGCTGGACAGCATCCGCGTCGCAGGTCCGGATTCCGTACTGCGGGAACGGGAGATGCAGGTCAGCTACAGTCGGGTGCATGCCATAGTTGGTGAAATGGGTCCAATTTTGGTGCAATCAGTTCATTTTTCATCAGTGGACGGTGCGCGCTCCGGAACGCGTACCGCAATGCTGACAGGTGATCGCGTTGAAACCGGGCGCGATTTATATGATGTTGCATCCATACTGTCAGGCATGCCGCTCAGACCACCGGAAATAACCGAATGGTCGGATGCTGCCACGCGTGACGCGGTGGTGCAGCGGCTATATGATCGTATGCGCGACGCACTTCGTCGCGCAGACTGGGTTCGCTTTGGAGCTGCATTTGACAGCCTGGGGCGCCTGTTGGGACGCTCACCGGAGTGAGCCAGTCCCGATCGTTTCAGAAGTACCCGTGCGACAGCAGTTCATTGCAGTCCGCACTTCGGATGCAGCAACCGGCGGTGACATTCAATACCGTCCCGGTGGCTGCTCTTACAGCAGTTAATCCTTGATATCGGAGATCGCGTGAACCTACACGAATACCAGGCAAAGGAGTTGATGCGGGCGGCCGGCGTGCCGATCCCATCCGGCGACATTGCAACCACACCTGACGAAGCGGAAGCCATTGCGACACGCTACGGCACCGCAGTAATGGTCAAGGCGCAAGTGCATGCCGGAGGACGCGGCAAGGCAGGCGGCGTCAAGTTCTGCAAGACTCCTGCCGATGCCAAAGCCCGCGCAAGTGAAATACTCGGCATGCAGATCAAAGGGCTGACAGTTGAAAAGGTGCTTGTCACCGTTGCAGCTGACATCGGATCCGAAGCATACGTCGGAATTATTGTGGACCGGGCAACAAGAAAGCCCGTGTTCATGGTCAGTGCTGCCGGTGGTATTGATATCGAGGAAGTAGCAGCCACAACTCCGGAGAAGATTCTTTATTATCCGGTGGACACCCGCTACGGACTGCTCCCGTTTGAAGCCATGCGCATGGGCTTCTTTCTGTACAGCGATGTGAAGAAGGCCAGGGCCGCTGCAAAGATCATGACGCAGTTGTATAACGCATTCATGAACAACGGCTGCTCGCTCGCGGAAATCAATCCGCTTGTGCTCACAACACAGGGTGATCTGATTGCCGTTGACGGCAAGATGGTGATCGACGACAACGAACTGGATCGTCGACCCGCCGTGGCTGCCCTCCGCGATGAATCGTCGGAAGAGCCAAGCGAGGTTGCCGCACGCAATGCGAACCTTACGTTCATCAAGCTCGACGGCAATGTCGGCTGCGTTGTGAATGGCGCAGGCCTTGCCATGGCCACCATGGATCTGGTCAAGTACTACGGTGGCGACCCGGCAAACTTCCTGGATATCGGCGGTTCCTCGAATCCAGAGAAGGTGGTGAACGCGCTCCGGATCATTACGCATGACCCGAATGTGAAATGCATTCTCTTCAATATCTTCGGCGGTATCACACGTACCGATGATGTTGCCAATGGTATCGTTACCGCGACCAAAGAGAACCCGCTTACAGTACCGATAGTCATCCGCCTGACCGGTACCAACGAAGAGATCGCCGTCAGGATTCTGCAGGAGAACGGTTTCCAGGCATCCTCGGATATGGATGCAGCAGTACAACGTGCGGTTGAACTTGCAACCAAAGGAGCAGCCGCGTGAGCATTTTCATTGATTCCTCGACGAAACTGGTGGTGCAGGGCATCACCGGCCGTGATGGGTCGTTCCATACCCGTCAGATGATTGAATACGGCACGCAGGTGGTTGCCGGTGTAACGCCCGGCAAGGGCGGCCAGAAGTTTGATGACACAGTGCCTGTGTTTGACACCGTGTACGATGCAGTTCAGGCAACAGGTGCCAACACCTCGGTGATATATGTTCCGCCGATGTTTGCAGCCGATGCCATGATGGAGGCTGCAGCTGCCGGTGTTAAGCTTATCATCTGCATTACAGAGGGTGTGCCGGTGCTGGATATGACACGCGTCTATCCATACGTGAAGGAGCATGGCGCGCGCCTTATCGGCCCGAACTGCCCGGGGCTTATCACTCCTGGTCAGTCCAAGGTCGGGATCATTCCCGGTCGGATCTGCATCCCAGGGAACGTTGGTGTTGTGAGCCGCTCAGGGACACTCACTTACGAGGTCGTAAACCAGCTGACAAAGGCCGGGATCGGGCAGAGCACCTGCGTTGGTATCGGTGGCGATCCGATCAACGGCACCAACTTTATCGACTGTCTTGCTGCCTTTGAGGCCGACCCGCACACCGTTGCCGTTGCGATGATGGGCGAGATCGGTGGCACCGACGAGCAGGAAGCGGCTGTTTTCATCCGTGAGAACATGAAGAAGCCGGTGGTTGGTTTCATTGCCGGTCAGACCGCACCTCCGGGTCGGCGCATGGGACACGCGGGTGCAATCATCTCCGGCTCCTCTGGTACAGCTGCCGAAAAGATCGAAGCATTCGAACATGCCGGGATGGGTGTAGCCCGTCGTCCGGTGGACTTCGTGGAACTCGTCAAAGCACGCATCAACTGAGTGGGAAACTGCGTATCGCACCCCGGGTAAAGTGCCCGGGGTTGCGACGCGGAACAATTCAAAGAGGTTTTTCAGGTTTTTATGGCTGGTAGACGTACACTGACAATTATCAAACCCGACGCTTTTGCTGCTGGCAAGGCTGGGCTTATTGTTGCTCATCTTGAAAAGGCGGGCTTTACGCTCAAGGCGGCCCGCGTAATGAAGCTCACGGCAGAACAGGCTGGTGAGTTCTATGCTGTCCACCGTGGACGTCCGTTTTATGCGGAGCTGGTGGAGTTCATGGCCAGTGGGCATTGCATGCCAATGGTCCTGGAGCGTGATGACGCAGTTGCCACTCTTCGCACCGTAATTGGTGCCACGGATCCCGCCGAGGCCGCGGAAGGGACTGTTCGGAAGCTGTACGCCGAGTCGAAGGGTCGGAACGCGATCCATGCGTCTGACTCCGACGAGAATGCGCTTCAGGAGTCGGCGTTCTTTTTCGCAGGATCAGAGCTGGTCTGACCGCCAGCGGCGGTGGCATGCAACTGAAACATTGGTAGCCCACAGGTCTTCACGGTCCCGCAATATCGCTCCAACTACAACACTCCGCCAACAATTCGGCAGAGTTTCCTCATCGGGCACCAGGCCCGGGGTTGATTGTGTCAACCCCGGGAAGGTGTCACCGGTCTCTACTTTCCTGGATGCACCTTTAGCCAATCTCTTACGGCATCACGAACCGGATACACCCTGTTGTTTCCGCTTCCATAGGAAAAAGGGTCAGCCTCTAGCCGTAGTATCGCCGCGCGAATGCCGGGGTCATTGAATGGTCTGAGACCATAAATAGCGCTGGCTCGCACGCTTGATACTGAATCTGCCAGGCGCGACAACAGCTTTGTCCGAATCAGCCCTACTTGCGAGGGTGTCAACCCTGCTTGTGACTTCTTAGCCGCTATCTTTCCCAATGTCATTGCCGCAGACGAACGCACAGCTATGTCACTGGAGTCTGCGACACGGAGGACTGAAGGTAGAGCGGCTGCCCCAATATTCGCCAAGCCGTCCATCGCGGCTCCCCCCGTCGTGATAAATCCGACCAACGCGTTTACAGCACTTGGTGATGTAAGCGAACCCACACTCACGATCAAGTCACCTATGTAATCACCATACCACTGTGGAAGGCTTCCGGCCGGCGCGCGGAACGTAATTTCTCTTTCTCGTTCCAATAGGGTAACCAGGCCTGACACAATCGCTTCACGGTCAGATGCTCGGTCCGCGAGAGCCTTGGCAGTCAATTCCGCTGCTTTCAAGTCGGCGCTCTCCGACCTGGGGGCGCCAATCAGATGGTAGTAGGCGGAAGCTCTCCTGGTGGAATCTGGCTTGTAGAATTCTGCCAGCAAGAAGGCAGTCGGCAGGAGTTTCTCATGCGAGCGCGACTGAGCTTCGGACGTGAGAGGGCCGAAAGCCGCAAGCAACGCCAGGAGAGACAGGACTGAGCGATGTAAGGTCTTAGGCATCAGTGATTCCTCCAGTCCGCGTGCATACAATTTGGGAACACTGAATCTCATATCTGGCTTCAACAAAGTACACCTGGGGGTAGAAACCTCCCCTTTATTACCATCAAACTGACCCACTGCCCGGGTGCCCGCCGGGCGGCCGGCATGTTGACAACCGCTGTTGATTTTGTGTATTGATACGGATGGTGCTGGTACGAGGTCTGGGGGCCGCCAGGCTGAGATAGCCTGTGGGCGCCCCTGCTTCGTCACCGTGGCAGCTGCGCTTTCCTCCCGCCAGATATGTCATGAATGAACTCCGCAATCCCGGTTCGCGCCGGAGTGCAACGACCGCAACGTCGCATTTTCAGAGTCTCAGGATGCGCACCGTGCTTCCCGGCCTTGCAGCTCTTGCTGTTTCTCTTCTCCTTGCGGGCTGCGGCGGTGGGGTCACAGAAAGCAATCCACCGCCATCTGGTGGCACTGACAGCACAGGCACCAACCAGCCACCACCGGGCACTGTGCCACGCTCGGACATCACAGTTACGGTTTCGTTCAGTGCTGAGGATGCAGCTGTGGCGGCGGCTGTAGGGCTGAGTGTTGAAGGGCTCACGGTACGTCTCAACCGTGCTACTGGCGGCTCGGAACAAGGCACAACGAACAGCTCTGGTACAGTTGTGTTCCGCAACCTCCTGGAAGGTCGCTATAGCCTTGGTGTTGAGCGGGTACTTACAGAAGGAGAGCGCGGCCGGCTGCCTGCGGGTAGCGATGCAACGATTTTCACCGGCGGGACACAGGTGATCCTAAGCCCACCTGCCGGACAGAATGTTGAGCTGCAGCTGCTGGGGTTGGAGCGCGGGTCGTTGGTTGTATCCGAAATGCATTTCTATACCGGGGCAGGCCCGCTGGCATATAATGATGGTCACTATGTAGAGGTATTCAATAACTCCGATACCGTGATTTATCTGGATGGTATACATCTTTTTAATACCAGTCAGACCCTGCACAGCGGGTCTATTCCGTGCGCTGTAAGCGAGCCATACAGGCTGGATCCGGAAAGGCTTTGGATCAGGCAAGTGTACACCTTTCCAGGTGGGGGAAGGGATTATCCGATACAGCCTGGCACGGGGCAGGTGATGGCGCTGAGCGCACTGGACCATCGTACCATTTCGGGCGAAGCGGCGTTTCAGGATCTTTCGCGTGCTGAGTTTGAAATAGTCGGGACGGAAGCTGATCCCGACAATCCATCATCAGCGAACATGATTTATGGTTTTGGAGCATCCGCAGGCCCCATCGGAATCGGCAGCTTCCCTATGGGCTTCAATGCAATCGGACTGGCCCTTCCTCAGTCCATGGCAGACATGGTCAGGGATTCGATCATGGCTGGGAGCATGCAGAGGTTCATCGGTATCCGGATTGAGTATGTGCTGGACGTGTTCACCATAGATCATACTCCGGAGCGGGCAGCTTTTTTGAAATCCATCAATTTTTATGATGAACTGTGCAAACCCTGGCTGCAGCCGCGGCTCGAACGGAGTCCGGCACCGCTGTATTATGAACGCGAGCCGCCCGGCATCCGCCGCAAGGATGCTGGTTATTCCGCAGCGGGCAATCTGATCCTGCAGCGTACCCGAACGAGCGAGCGGGACCTGGAACATGGGCCGCTGCTCAAACGGTCGCTGTTGCGATAAGGGGAAGCCGTTTCGCGGTACTGGAGCCGCACCTATTTGCGAGGTTGGCGGACCAGACGTGCTTGATACCAGGTGACTCACATCTGGGGCCCCGCGCCACATCGCGCACTCAGGCCCCCTGGCCCCCCGGACTTGTGTCCAATACCTGTTTGTTCTAGGTTTCAGGGCTATGTT
This sequence comes from uncultured Gemmatimonadaceae bacterium, assembly GCA_964506655.1. Classification (GTDB taxonomy): domain Bacteria; phylum Gemmatimonadota; class Gemmatimonadetes; order Gemmatimonadales; family Gemmatimonadaceae; genus Gemmatimonas. The sequence goes on along the minus strand of CAZDMG010000072.1, from coordinate 4,705 downwards.
GTCCTTTGACATTCGGAGACTCGAAACTCAACCCGTCCAGGTGGATGGGATTCTCGGGGCGACGGATGCCATCTGGGAGGATACCGACGCACCGCCCGCGGAAACGGGAATACACGTGACCGGCCGCCTCTCAAGTGCTGGAAATGGACGCTTCTACTTCAGCGGACATATCCAGGGTACGGCTGCTCAAGAGTGTCGCAGATGTCTGACTGACGTAGCAATTCCGGTGGCGGAGGACGTTCACCTGCTGTTTGCTGAAACCGATTTCGGCGATGCAGACGATGGGGATGATGTCTATCCGATCCCGGCTTCGGCACAGGTCCTCGATATGGCTCCCGCGGTGCGAGAGGAGTGGCTATTGTCCATTCCGGCCTTCGCACTTTGCAAGCCGGACTGTCTTGGGCTCTGCGCCACTTGCGGTGCTGACCGTAATATCGGAGAATGCAGTTGTTCTCCGGTGTCAGATTCCCGATGGGATGTGCTGCGCGCCCAGCGCGACGGCCAGCCTTGACGGCTCAACTTCTGAATATCAACAGAATATCAAGGTTTCGTTCTCATGGCTGTCCCAAAGCGTCGTTCCTCAAAGCGGGCCAAGCGGGCCCGTAACACTCATAATGTGGCCCCCGCAGTGGTGGTGCAGACATGCCCGCAGTGCGGTTCAGTGAAGCGCCCTCACAGAGTATGTGCAGAGTGCGGCTTCTACGCGGGTGAACAGCGGGTAGCAGCACAGGAAGCCTGATCTTGGCGCGCATTGCGGTGGACGCCATGGGGGGCGACTTCGCTCCCCGGGCTCCCGTTGCTGGCGTACTCCAGTCGCTCCTTGAACTGCCCGCTCTGCACACCTATCAGCTGGTAGGACAAAGCGATGTAATTGAACATGAGTTGAACTCACTGCTTGGCGGTGAGTTTGCTGCTGCTGCCGTACATCGCGACAGAATATCTCTGGTTGAAGCCACGGAGGTCATCGCGATGAGCGACAAGCCGTCCGTGGCGCTGCGCGGCAAGACCGAGAGCTCAATGGTGGTGGGGATCAGGCGTGTCGCCGATGGCATGGCAGATGGCTTTGTGTCCGCCGGCAACACCGGCGCGCAGATGGCAGCGTCCACCTATCACCTCAAGCTCCACCCGGGACTCAAGAGACCAGCTATCGGCACAGTCTTCCCAACTGCGAAAAGGCCGGTTCTCGTACTCGACTCGGGTGCCAATGTCGATTGCTCGCCACTTGAACTTGTCCAGTTCGCGCGCATCGGTGCGGTCTATGCCAAAGCTCTCCTCGGACGCGCAATGCCGGTCGTCGGACTCCTGTCCATCGGTGAAGAAGCTGAGAAGGGGAACGCAGTCGTCAAGGAAGCGCATCAGTTGCTTGCTGCATCCGGACTCAATTTCATCGGTAACATCGAAGGACGGGATATCCCGGCCGGATGCTGCGACCGTGGTGAGTTTGATGTCGTGATATGCGACGGCTTCACAGGCAATGTCCTGCTTAAGTTCTATGAAAGCGTTGTACCAATGATGGTGGGGATGATCGTCAGTGCTTCATCCATTTCAGCCGGTACACTCAGGCAGGCGCTGAGCCAGCTGGATGCGGAAGCGTACGGCGGCGCGCCACTGCTCGGTGTGCGCGGTGTTTCCATCATATCGCATGGCAAGAGCTCACCGCTCGCACTTATGAACGCTGTACGCGTTGCAATCATGGCGGTGGAATCAGGAATGACAGAAGAGATCGGACGACATATCGCACTTGATGTGCCTGCCGCCAATGGTGAACCAGGTACAGCCGCATGAAATCCCCGATAGCTGTTATAGCCGGTACAGGTCGCGCTGTACCGGAGCATATCGTTACGAATCACGATCTTGAAGCCAGCGGGCTTGATACCAACGATGCGTGGATAGTCGAACGCACCGGGATAAAGCAGAGATTCGTTGCCAAAACAGAGTCCCTCAAAGCACTGAGTGCAAGCGCTGCGAGGCAGGCTATGGAACGCGCAGGCGTTACACCGGACGATATCGATGTAATCATCCTTGCTACCGCGTCTCCGGATCACCTGCTCCCGGCTACCGCTGTTGAACTTCAGGCGGAACTCGGCTGCAACCGTGCAGCTGCCTTCGATCTTGGTGCTGCGTGTTCAGGATGGCTCTACGGTTCCATTGTGGGTGAGTCGCTGATTGCGGCAGGTACTGCGTCGACTGTGCTTGTAATCGGTGGTGAGCGACTCAGCACGATAGTGAACTGGCAGGACCGCAATACCTGCATACTCTTTGGTGACGGCGCCGGCGCATCTGTTCTTCGCAAGGCTGAACCGGGCACCAACAATGGGATACTTTCCAGTTTCTGGCGCGTGGATGGTTCGCTGGCAGAACTCCTCTGGCGTCCGGCAGGTGGTGGAGTCGAACCGTACAGCCCCGATGCCACAGGGAAACCGCGTCACTATGTGGAAATGGCCGGGCGCGAAGTGTTCAAACACGCTGTCCGTTCCATGGCTGAATCCACTGATCGCGCACTGGAGGCAGCGGGCATTGGTGCCGACGCGATCGACCTCTTTATCCCGCATCAGGCCAACCTGCGCATCATCGAGGCCACAGCGAAACATGCCAACATCCCGATGGACCGTGTTTACGTCAACATCGATCGCTATGGCAATACATCTGCGGCCTCTATTCCGATAGCACTGGATGAGGCAATCAGTGCCGGTCGCATACAACCCGGCTCCACGGTAATGTTCGCAGCATTCGGAGCGGGCTTCACATGGGGTTCACTGATCGTCCGTTTCTGACGGCAGCAGGCTTCATCCGATGACAGCTGCTGGCAACCTACAGCAGCCGGCTATTACTCTTGGCATCGAAAGGAGACCATGAAGTACATACTGCTATTGCCCGGACAGGGTTCACAGCGTCCTGGGATGGGTAAAGATCTCGCCGAAGCATTCCCTGAAGCTCGTGCCGTATTTGAAGCCGTGGACGCTGCGATCGAAGCACCGGTTTCATCGCTGGCATTTGAAGGGCCGGCTGAGGAGCTGACGCTTACACATAATGCGCAGGTTGCATTGCTTGCACACAGCGCAGCCGCGTGGGCAGTGATCAAAGGCGCAATCGGTACATCGGTTGTTGCAGCGGCAGGCCATTCGCTGGGCGAGTTCTCCGCACACTGTGTTGCTGGTACGTTCGGGCTTGCTGATGCTGCACGCATCGTACGCCGGCGCGGTACACTTATGTACGAAGCCGGCATAGCACGCCCGGGCGCCATGGCTGCATTGCTTGGTGTGCTTGGTAAGCCAGTGGAAGAAATCTGCGAGCAGGCGAGTGCTGAGGCTGGCCTGGTTGTGCCCGCCAACTTCAACAACAGCGAGCAGATTGTTATTTCAGGTGAAAAGGCAGGCGTTGAGCGCGCAATGGTACTTGCAAAGGAAGCCGGTGCCAAGCGGTGTGTTCCACTTCCGGTCAGTGGTGCGTTCCATTCGCCACTTATGGCACCTGCTGCAGAAGGGCTGGATGCTGCGATTGCTGGCGTGAGTATGCATGGCCCTGGGTTTCCGGTTTACGCCAACGTTGATGCGCTGCCGGTGAACACGGCAGAGGTCGCACACCGCAAACTGGTGGCACAGCTCACGTCTCCCGTACGGTGGTCCTCTGTGATGCAGGCCCTTGCCTCAGACTTCCCGGAAGCGCATTTCATAGAGATGGGAACGGGGAACGTTCTGGCCGGACTTGCGCGTCGGATTGTCCCGGGTGCCAGTGTAAGTACCTGCGGCACGGCAAGTGAAGTGTCGGCCCTCCTTGCAGGGCTGAACTGACCGTGAGCGTTGGCGTGAGTGTTGGTGCGAGTGTAGACGTCAGCGCCGACATAAGCATGGCTCGGTTTGCCACAAACAGATTTTTCAGTGAGATTCCACAGTTATGAGCACTAATCCGAGCACAAACCTCAGTACAAACCCGGACACAAACCCGGGCTCAAATCTCAAGATCGACCTGTCGTCGCGCGTGGCGCTTGTAACCGGCTCCACACGTGGAATCGGGCGGGCCATTGCAGACACGCTTGCAGCCTGCGGAGCGCGCATTGCCGTAACCGGGCGCGATGACGCGCGCGCAGCTGCTGTGGCTTCTGAGATTGCAGCTGGTTTCGGCGTGGAGGCGCGCGGCTACGGAGCCGATCTCGCCGATCCGGCCGCAGCGGCCGCACTTGTTGAGCGGGTGGAGAAAGACTTTGGCCAGCTTGATATTCTCGTGAATAACGCCGGCCTTACACGCGACAACCTGATCATGCGGATCAAGGACGACGACTGGGACGCGGTACTGAACGCCAATCTGCGTTCGGCATTTGTCACCAGTCGTGCGGCCAGCCGCGGTATGATGAAACGACGCTGGGGGCGGATAATCAACATCGCCAGCGTGGTCGGCATCATGGGGAACAAGGGCCAGGCCAACTATGCTGCCAGCAAGGCTGGCATGATCGGTATGACCAAGTCCATCGCCCGCGAGCTGGCCTCCCGGAACGTGCTGGCCAATGTCATCGCACCGGGGTTCATAGCCACCGATATGACCGACGAAATGACCGACGAGGCGCGCAAGAGCCTTTCGGCCGGGATCCCGCTCGAACGGCTGGGGACCCCGCAGGATGTGGCCGGAATGGTGGCAGTGATGTCGTCGGAGCTGGCCAGCTACATGACCGGGCAGGTCGTGGTGGTGGACGGCGGTCTGGCCATGTGAG
>CAZDMG010000071.1:0-12829 GCA_964506655.1 uncultured Gemmatimonadaceae bacterium | reverse complement strand
ATATCAATGAACGGCGCGCTGCCAATGTGATCACCATCGAGGATCCGATTGAGTTTGTGCATCGGGACATGAAGTGTCACATCAATCAGCGTGAAGTAGGGACTGATACGGCAGAGTTTTCGCAGGCCCTCCGTCGCGTCATGCGTCAGGATCCGGACGTAATCATGATCGGTGAGATCCGCGATCTTGAGACGCTGGATGTGGCATTGAAGGCCGCCGGGACAGGGCATCTCGTGTTCTCGACGCTTCACACCACGGACGCAACGCTGACCATCAACCGGGTGCTGTCGTTCTATCCGCCGCACCAGCAGAATGAGGTTCGGTTTGCACTGGCTAGCGCGCTTGAAGCGGTGGTCTCACTGCGGCTTGTACCGCGTCATGACCGCCCCGGGCGTGTGCCTGCATGTGAAGTGCTTGTCAACACAGCTGCGGTCAGCGATCAGATCCGCGACCTCTCTGCGTCGCTCAATATCCCTGAGCTGATCCGGGAGGGGAGCGTCGCTTACGGGATGCAATCCTTCGACCAGTCGCTCTTCAACTGGTACACAAGTGGGGTGATTTCGTACGAACAGGCTATCTTTTATGCTTCCAACCCGGCGGAGTTCGCGCTCCGAACCGAGGGCGTGGATGGTGCGTCAGATGGTTCCTGGAACGATTTCAAGGCCCCTCAGGGGATGGTTTCGCGCTCAAGGTGAGATAAACCGGTTCGATTCCGGGGAAGGACCTAGCGCAGGACTGGGGAGACTGGCCACCATTCGGCGTGGCTGTTTACGGTGTGACAGAAGTTCTCCCGTCGGGCGTGGCTCGGTGGGGATTGCGTCTGCAGCCGATTCCCTTTGACTGACGACATGTTCAAAAAGGTCCTGATCGCCAACCGCGGAGAAATTGCTCTCAGAGTTATAAGAGCGTGCCGCGAACTTGATATCCAGACAGTAGCTGTCTATTCAGACGCCGACCGTGAGTCGCTTCATGTGCGATTCGCGGACGACGATGTCTGCATCGGCCCGCCGGCAGGGCGGGAGTCCTACCTGAAAATCCCACGTCTGATTGCCGCCGCCGAAATAACCGGTGCTGATGCCATTCACCCCGGATACGGTTTTCTGGCGGAGAATGCGGAGTTCGCCGAAACCTGCCGCGCGTCGGGGATCGCTTTCATCGGCCCGACACCTGAGCAGATCCGTGTGATGGGTGACAAGGCGGCGGCCCGAAAAGCCATGAGCGACGTGGGTGTACCAATTGTACCAGGAACACCGGGTCCGATTGAGGACGTGGACGAAGCGCTTGCTGCGGCCCGTGACATGGGTTTCCCTGTCATCATCAAGGCTGCGGCGGGTGGCGGCGGCAAGGGAATGCGTGTGGCCCGCGACGCCGATGACTTTGCGCGCTCCTTCACACTCGCACGCTCGGAAGCGTTGTCTGCCTTTGGCAACGGCGACGTATACGTTGAGAAATTCCTCGAACGGCCGCGACATGTGGAGTTCCAGATACTCGGCGATACACACGGGCACGTTATTCATCTCGGGGAACGTGATTGCTCGATCCAGCGCCGGCATCAGAAGCTTGTCGAAGAAGCACCATGCCCCGTCATGACACCTGAGCTCCGCGAAAAAATGGGTGAAGCTGCAATACGTGGTGCCAAAGCCATCGAATATGTAGGTGCGGGTACCATCGAGATGCTTCTTGATGAAGATGGTTCCTACTACTTCATGGAGATGAACACCAGGATTCAGGTGGAGCACCCGGTAACTGAAATGCTGACCGGTGTGGACCTTGTGAAAGAGCAGATCCGCGTTGCAGCAGGTTACCCACTTTCGGTTACTTCACTGCCTCCGTTCCGTGGACACGTGATTGAGTGTCGCGTAAACGCGGAAGACCCGTGGCGCAATTTCCAGCCATCACCGGGGCGTCTTGAAACCTTCCACCAGCCCGGCGGCCCCGGTGTGCGTGTCGACACGCACGCTTATGCGGGATACACGGTTCCGCCATACTATGACTCCATGATAGCGAAGCTTATCGTGCAGGGGCGGGACAGACCCGAGGCCATCAAGCGCATGCAGATCGCACTCGAAAGTTTTGTTATTGAAGGTGTAAAGACCACCATGCCGTTCCTTGCCAGGGTCATGCAGCATCCGGGCTTTCAGGCAGGGCGTGTGCATACGAAGTTTCTGGATACGGATGCTGCCGATCTCTTCAAGGAGAGCGCCTGATGCGTGTTGACGTGCTGCTTGGTGAGGGGCACGTCGCGACTTCGGATGTGACCGGGCGTGTCGTTGTCGTCATTGATGTGCTGAGGGCTGCTACAACTGTTGCGGCAGCGCTGACCAATGGTGCGCGTGCTGTAATTCCGTTCGGTCATCCCGATGAAGTTGCGTTGCGTGCCAAGAGTTACGAGCGCGGAGAGGTAAAGCTGGCAGGTGAACGGAAGATGAATCGTATTCCGGGATTCGATCTGGGGAACTCACCACTTGAGTACACGCGTGATGCAGTCGACGGGCGCACGATTCTGTTCAGTACGACAAACGGTACGAGTGCGCTTATCGCTTCGCATGGTGCACGCGCCTGCTTCTTCGGTGCGCTTGTGAATGTGAGTGCCACGATATCGGCTATGCTTGCTGCATCCGAAGACGGCGCGGATTGCCTTATCGTTTGTGCGGGCTCGGAGAAGCGCGTGGCGCTGGAAGATCTGGTGTGCGCGGGTATGCTGGTGCATGGACTTGAAGACGCGAGGGAGGGGATAGAGCTGGGTGATGGTGCGCTGATCGCGCACACGGCTGCATCCCGCTATCGTGGTGACATGGCGCGACTCGCTGCGGATGCGTCGCACGCCCGCACACTTGCCGCTGCCGGTTTTTCAGCCGATGTGAATTACTGTCTGGAGATTGATACTGTAACAGTCGTTGTGGAGTACACCGATCGCATGCTGGTAAGCGCAGCCGCGGAGCATCGGCAGTGACCTTTGTGCGCAGGGAACTGCTGGCAGCAGGCCTTACTGTCTTTGCACTGTTCCTGCTGGGCGCGCTGTTCTTTCACATTCCTGCAGAAGGAATGCGCTGTTCGGAAGCAACGGGTGTATTCGGCCCTGTTGGTACCTGGTTGCGATGCGCCCTTGTCTGGACGGTTGGCATACCGGGCACCCTGATGCTGGCCGGTGTGTCCCTGATGCTGGCACTGATACAGTTCGGCCGGATCAGAGCACCCGGTCGGGAATCGCGCGACTGGGAACTGCTTTTTGCCGGCCTGATTGCACTTGTACCCATCGCAGTGGCGCTGGCGCTTGCTGCACCCGAGCCGGGAACAATGACCGGTTTCTGGGGGCACTTCATGGCCTTCTACCTGCGTCGGATTTTTGGGGCAGCGGGTTCCTGGTTTGCGTGGTTACTGGCTCTTTCGGTGCTGACGGTGGTAACCATGCGATGGAACCCGATCAGGGTGTTGTTCGGCCGTTCCGGGAGCGCGGCACAGGACGGCGCGGCAGCACAGGGCACCAGGGAGTTGACACTCGCCGAAAAGTTGGCCCCCGACCCGGCTGATATGCCTCAGGTGGATCCGCGCGATATGGCAGAGGTGCTGGGTTTGCGAAGCCCAGGTACGGGGCTACTCGCGAGGGACAGCGCGGGTGCTACCGCCGCCGCAGAGGAATCGGAAAAGGGCCGTGTTTCGGCCAGCGAAGCCGCTCAGAACGCAAAACAGGGGCGGGGAAGGCCAACCGCAGATGAACGTACAGAGGCCGTGCAGGCCGAACTGGAGCTGCACAGAGAAGTCGAGGCTGACGTCGATCGCCCGCCGGTCTGTCTGCTGACGAAAGCGGAGTCAGCAGAATCTGGTTCTGGTACACAAGAACTGGATCTCGCCGGAGAAAAGCTTATGGCTGCGCTCCGTACCTTTCGGGTGGACGGTGAACTGGTCGGGCGCACCACCGGGCCAACTGTAACCCAATTCGAAATCGAGCCGGGTCCGGGTGTGAAAGTCCGCCAGATCGCAGCATTGGCTGACGACCTCGCGCTTGCAATGCGGGCTGCCAGCATTCGCATAGTTGCACCGATCCCCGGACGCGGTGCAGTTGGCGTCGAGGTACCCAACCCGACTCCACGGATTGTACGTCTCCGCGAAGTGCTGGAATCCAAAGAATACACAGAAGCACGAGCTGCTCTCCCCATAGCACTTGGCAAGGATCTCGAAGGCCGACCCGTTATCGCGGACCTCGCGCGGATGCCGCACCTCCTTATCGCTGGCGCCACCGGCTCGGGGAAATCCGTGTGTGTGAACACGATTATCACCAGTCTTGTTTACAGGCACACGCCGCGCACGTTGCGCTTCCTGATGGTGGACCCGAAGATGGTTGAGCTTTCAGTGTACAATGCTCTTCCACATATGCGTCACAAGGTCATCACAGACAACAGGGACGCGGCATCGGTACTCAAATGGGCGCTGTTGGAGATGGATCTTCGGTACCGGCTGCTGGAAGCCAATGGCTGTCGCAACATCCAGGAGTTCAACAAGCGCATCCAGCAGTATAAAGACGGCAAAGGGCAACAGTTACTCAAGCCGCGTGATCCCGATGTGGCATTCGAAAACCGCGACTACTCCGGTGATATTCTGCCATACATTGTTGTCGTTATCGACGAGATGGCAGACCTGATGATGACCGTGCAGGGTGAAGTGGAGACACCAATTGCAATGCTGGCACAAAAAGCACGCGCCATCGGTATCCATCTGATTCTTGCCACGCAGCGGCCGAGTGTGAATGTCATTACCGGCTTGATAAAAGCGAACTTCCCGTGTCGTATTGCATTCCGTGTGGCGTCGCAGGTGGACAGTCGCACGATCATAGACGGCGCAGGTGCAGAGTCGTTGCTGGGTAATGGCGACATGTTGTTTATACCGCCCGGCAAGTCCGAGGCGTCGCGTCTTCAGGGCGCGTTCCTCTCGAGTGAGGACACCGAGAAGCTTACATCATGGTACAGTTCCGAGCGTGAGCGGAGACTATTATCAGCTACAGGTGCTGAAGAAGAGCCTGACATCCTTGAGGCAGTCCGGGCGAATGAAGCCAAAGCAGCGGGTGCCGAATCTGACACAGAAGGGAGCAATGGCGAGAGGGACAAGCTTTTCCGTGAGGCGGCTGAAGTCGTGATCAATCACAAACAGGGTTCGACATCACTGCTTCAGCGCCGGCTGAGAATTGGCTACAGCCGCGCAGCCCGGATCATCGATGAGCTCGAAGAGGCTGGCGTCCTTGCACCGTCCGAAGGGGCGGCACGCCCGCGCGAGGTACTGGTAGGCTTCCAGGATCTGGATCGGATCTGCGGCTCAGATTGAACCAGGAAGAGGGGCTATAAATAGTCCCGGGTACATATTGACGTACTGTTGTCGGCATGCGATGATACTGCAATCATTGCAGGGTCCGCTCTCACCTGGACTCTGTCCGGCAGGACAAACCAATCCATTCCGACCGAGGTGTGTGATGTTCCTGTTCCACGTACGTCGTACGTTGACAGCCACCGCGATAGCTCTGGGGCTTGTCGGGCTGTCTTCAGCCCAACTAATTGCGCAATCCGGCTTGATAACCGGCAAGATTACCGACGCCGCCACCGGGCAGCCGATACAGGCCGCTCAGGTTCAGGCACAGGCGGGTACGGGCCAGTCACTGGGTGCACTGAGTGACGCGCAGGGTGTTTACAGAATTACGAATGCCCCAGCTGGCAGCTACACAATCACGATTCGTATTATCGGTTATGAGATGCGTCGGATCAGTGATGTCCAACTAACAAGCGGCGCAACCGTAACCGTCAATGCTCAACTGTCGGTAGCCAGCACGATGCTGAGTGAAACGGTTGTGACAGCCAGCCGCAACAAGCCGGAGAAGGCACTCGATGCGCCTGCACAGATCTCTGTTATATCCGGTGACAAGATTACCGAGCGGCCTGCGGTAACGGTCGCAGACTACCTGGGGGGTACCCCGGGTCTGAGTATCAACAAGGGCGGAATCGCGCAGTCCAACATTGTGGCACGCGGGTTCAATAATGCATTCTCAGGCTCGATGCTGATGCTTCAGGACTACCGCTTTGCGGGTGTTCCGTCGCTTCGGGTCAATGTGCCGCTGATGTTCACCGGCACCAACGAGGATATTGACAGAATTGAAGTGCTGCTTGGTCCTGCGTCTGCGCTCTACGGGCCGAACAGCGCGTCAGGTGTGCTGCACGTGATCACCAAGTCGCCGTTCACCTCTCAGGGTACCACGATCAGCGTCGACGGCGGTGAGCGTTCACTGCTGCGTGCGGGGTTGCGACACGCGCAGGTATTCAACGACAAGGCTGCGTTCAAGCTCTCCGGCGAGTACATGCAGGGGAAAGACTGGGAGTACAACGATCCGTCAGAGCCGGTAAAATTCGGCACTTCAGCTTCGATTCCGGAAGAGCGCCGCGGTGTCGACAACAATCGCAACTTTGACCTGCAGAAGTTCACAGGTGAAGCGCGTCTCGATCTCCGCCCCCGCGAGAACATGGAAGCCATAACCACACTGGGTTACTCCAGAATCGGCGATGCCATCGAACTCACGAGTGCCAACGGATCCGCTCAGGCCCACAACTGGACTTACACAAGCCTGCAACAGCGCTTCAGGTATGACCGCTTCTTTGCACAAGCGTTTATCAACCTGAGTGATGCAGGCAACGACACTTCATCATCAGCTGCAGGTACGTACCTCCTGCGGTCCGGACAGCCGATTGTTGATCAGTCACGTGTCTGGGCGCTTCAGGCACAGCATGGATTCGATATGGGTACGCGTCAGGGCTTCACCTATGGCGTTGACTATATCCACACCGACCCGCGGACCGGTGGCACCATCAACGGCGCCAACGAAGACAACGACAACGTCACGGAGTGGGGTGCATACGTGCAGTCCACAACGCGTCCGATTGAATGGCTTGAGCTGCTCGCCGCTGCCCGCGTGGATGGCAACAATGTCATCGCAGGCAACTTCTTCTCGCCGCGCGCTGCGGTCATCTTCAAGCCGAAAGAGAATCAGAACATCCGGCTTACCTACAACCGTGCGTTCTCCACTCCCGCCAACTTCTCCTTCTTCCTGGATCTCATCCAGTCACCCAACGTTGGCGGATCGGGCTTTGACGTAGTCGCGCGCGGTAACCCGCCGAAGACAGGCTGGACATTCCGTCGCGACTGCAGCTCCAGCGGCTTTGGCAACTACTGCATGAAGTCACGTTTCGCCAACAATGGTGAATACACGGGCGCGAGCGCAGCAGCTGCCTTCGGCGGTGCTATTGTTGGCATGGGCCCGGCCCTCACTCCAGCGGTGAGCGAAGGTATCAAGGGAGCGCTCATGCAGTTTGCCGGACTTCCTGAGCAGCAAGCAGCTGCGCTCGCACCGCAGCTGACACAGGGCCTCCTTGCACACCTGGCATCGCGGACGCCAACAGCTTCCGAACTGAGCACCCGCGTGTCGTACCTCGGCACAGCAGCTGCACTTACTCCCGGGCAGGTGACAGATCTCAAACCACTGGGTGCATCGTTCAACCAGAACTACGAGATCGGCTATAAGGGAATCATCAACGACAGGTTCCGTTTTGACGTCTCCTGGTGGGGACAGGATCGCGGTGATGTTGCAACTACTGTCGCGCTTTCAACACCGAACGTGTTTTTCGGCAGCGCAACTGAACTTGGTACATACATCACCAGTGAAGCGACAACCTTCCTCAGCCAGGCGCTTGTACCGTACGCAGGAGCAGCCGCAGGCGCACTCGGCGCAGGTATCGCTGCCCAGCTCGGCCCCGGCCTGGGTGCAGGACTGTCTCCGTTGCCTCTTGGTGTTGTGACATTCGACAGCCCGAACACATCACCGACAGAGGTCTATGCCAGCTATCAGCGCCTCAACCACAAGGTGTGGGTATCGGGTATTGATCTGGCAGTCGATCTGGTTGCAACCGACCGTATCAGCCTCGATGGATCGTTCTCGTGGCAGAGCAAGAATATCTGGGAAGACATTCTTGTTAGTGGTATACCATTCATGTCGAACACACCGACATCGAAGGGTGCGTTCGGTGCCAGATACCGCGACGAACCGCGCGGCTTTGGCCTCGAGGCGCGTGTTCGCTTCAGTGATTCGTATCCGGTGAACTCCGGTGTCTATGCAACGAACACCGCCTTTGTGCTGGGAAGCGGTCAGCCAGGCTCGACTGCTACACCGCCGACGCAGACCGGGTGGGACAAGTGCTCACCGGCCGCAGCAGGCACCTACTGCTACGAGAGCGTACCTGACGCTTACATGATCGATGCACAGATCTCCAAGCGATTCGAGGTTGGGGCGCATCCGTTCACGATCTCACTCAACGCGACCAACCTTCTGGACAACCGGGTACGCACCTTCCCAGGGGTCCCGGAAATCGGTCGGATGGTCATGACACGGCTTCAGTATTCTTTCTGAGGTTCGTAGCCGGGCAGTAATTATTGCGGTAATTCCCGGGGGGATGCATAATCAATGCATCCCCCCGGATCGCAAGGAGGTCAGATGATTCTGCTGGACCCGGATGCCCGCCCCGTTATCGCCCACCGTGGTAACCGCGCGCATGCGCCTGAAAACACGATAGAAGCGTTTCAGCAGGCTGTTGCTGCTGGCGCTGACGCTATTGAGCTTGACCTGCGACTGACGCGCGACGGTGAAGTTGTTGTATTCCACGATCCGACTCTCGACCGGACTACCGATTCTTCCGGGTTCATAGAGATGCGGACGCGAGAACAGCTTCTGTCAGTCGATGCAGGCGCGCGCTTTTCCACAGATGGTGGTTGGGCGCGACCGTATTTCGGACAGGACGTGCGCATTCCAACGTTTCATGAACTGGTTGACGCTATGCCGTCCGACTTGCCAATGCTGGTTGAAATCAAAACCGCAACTGTGTCGGAGCCACTGAGGAGAATTATCAGTGACAGGAAGCTGGAGAAGAGGGTAGTGGTTGCGGCCTTCAATAAGCGCTCCATCCAGCCGTTTCGCAGCTCCGGATTCGCACTCGGCGCAACGATGGCAGAGGCCGCGGAGCTGCTTGTACCGGCACTGCGTGGTCGCGATGTGAATAACCTTCCGTTTGATGCGCTTTGCATTTCGCAGCGCTGGAAAGGCTTACCGCTCCCGCTTGCGGCAATTGCACGGTGCATAAGAAACGCAGGAAAAGTCATTCATGTCTGGACAGTGAATGACCCCTCCGAGGCTCAGCAGCTATGGCGGAGTGGAGTACACGGCATAATCACCGACGACCCCGCGCTTATGTTGGCAGCGAGAACCGGCGTTTAGTGGTGTTCAGTCGCGCACTCCGGTTATTCCGACGGTAACACGCGCTGCGCTCCATGCATAAAGCGCCGCAAATAGTACCATCGCCAGTATTACAACAGGAACTGGAGCCGGGAATACTCCATCGAGCCGTTTAAGGAGCGTGCTGAACGCCGGGTTCATTGCCTGCATTAAAAAAAGCACAGACCATGCGAGCGTAACTCCCACAGCTGTCTCGACGGGAGCACGCCGGGTGCGTTGCAAAAGGGCGTACGCTATTGAAATGAGCGGCACGCACCACCAGCCGACCAGCCATGTTCCGGCGACATACAGAACGCCAAGCAGCAGGAACCGGAGTGTCATTGCGCACCTCCCTGTGATGCGCGCGAGGTTGCGTCAGCGGCACGCAACGTGAGCTGCACACCGCGACGTTCCTGCGGGAATGCGGATTGCGAACGGGGTGTAAGGAGGACATCCAGTTCGCCCCTGGACCATTGATCTATCCGGTTGTCGTAGAATGAACTGAGCGGGTTCCCAGACTGGCCTCCCGGGTATGTAGCCCACGCGAGTGGTGTGGAATCGAGTTCTACCACCATTCTCCAGCTGGGGCCGTGTCGTCCGTTCCCTGTTGAAGGCCAGATCGTGGCGGGTCCACCCTGCACGGGTACGCCGGAGCGTGAGAAGGACGGGATACCCATCAGGTGGTTGATATTGGCAACGCGGAAGTTGTGCCACTGCCAGCGTTCGGCATCAGGTTCGCCTGCTTTGGCAAGCATGTTGTCGAGCGCGCGCTCAAGTGCGGCAGTCAGTATCAGGTCGCGCGTTTCCAGGGCATCCGTGCGTTTGTCGTCCCACCATACGTTGCCCGGGTCCCGAAGCAGGACTGCTGCGATGTCATCGTTGGGCAGAAGGCCACGTGCACCACTGTCCGGGCGAAGTTCGTCCCACAGGAGAATGGGGAGTTCCGTCATTGCTGCTTCAAAAAGAGCTGTACGGGTGTTGGTGGACGCGTAGCTCCTGTCCCACTCTGAAAGCAGTGCGGCAGCGCGTGTGGCCTTTTCGTTTTGCGGAACGGCCTCTGCGGCTGCCAGGAAAGCAGGTACAAACCAGTCCGCGCGCGCACTTCCCGCGTCCGATTGATAGCGTCGCATATCGTCCGCAGTTACACTGCTGTTCTCGCGAAGCAGCTTGTTTATGCGCATTGCACGCCATGCGCGTTCCCAGTTGGCGCCGAGGTAGTGCTTCTGCACGAGAGGGTCCATCGGCTCCTGATTGGCCGATACCAGGTATCCCTGTTCCGGATTGAATGACTGCGGGTATTCGCTCACATCCCAGTAACCTGTCCAGTCGTTGCTGCGCAGCGTGCCATCGGCAAAGCGGTCTCCGCGCCCGTTACCGGGGCGAAGAGGGTACTTGCCGGTGGAGCGGATAGCGATATTGCCGCCTATATCGGACGCGAGCATATTCTGGGCCGGCGCTCCGTAATAAACAGCCATTGAATCGAGCAGTGCCCGTGCGCTCGTTGAGCGGCTCGCCACGACGAAAGCTTCGAAATCCCGTGTGGCTTCAAGAACTGTCCATCGCATTGAAACCCAGTTGTTGCCGACCTTGCGCATCGGCCCGCGGTGCGTCCATAGGACTACAACCGAATCACCGGTGAGTTTGCGGTAAAGGTTGCGCCCGTACTCAACCTGTCGTTCGATGGGGTGGTATTCGCCGTCGAGCATGTACTTCGTTGGCTCGTCTGCATTGTCCACCTGTTCGATGTAGAAGTCTGCTACATCAGCGCCGGTATTGGTGAAAGTCCATGCGACGGAGCGGTTGAAGCCGATAACAACACCGGGAGCACCGGGAATAGTCACTCCATAAACGTCGAGTGAGTCCGGCACAACCATGTGCACTTCGTACCAGATAGATGGGAGTGTCAGTTCCAGGTGTGGGTCGCCTGCGAGCAATGCGTGTCCGGACGCACTTCTGGATGGCGCAACCGCCCAGTTGTTGCTGCCTATTGCATCGGCTCGGGAGAAGGCTTGAGTCCCGATGGCAGTCGCATAAAGGGCGGAGACCGATTGCAGAATTGCCGCGGTGGTTGCGGCTGCTGAGTCGGGTGCTCCTGGCGGAGGGATCACAGCATCTGACGCGCGCTCGAATGGGGAGCCGTTCGGTTGGATGGGTTGTGCTATCGGCGTGTGTTGCGGGAAGAGTGCAGCTGCTGCTTCAGTGCCGATGCGCGCGGCTGCCGTGGTCCACGTTAGCTCATCCTCGGAGTAGGCGAGCGTAAGCCCCATCCTGTTGAGCAGGTGCATCATGTCCACCGTTTCCCACCGTTTAGGGTGTGCACCAAGGAGTTTGTACTCCAGTGGATACTCTTTCGGCGTAAGGTTATCGACCCAGGCGTTGATACCGTCGCGATAGGCGAGCGCATAGCTCCACGCCGCAGTAGTTGTGTCGTAGTCTGCAAGCCGGCGCTGTGCGGCGCGTGGCATCCCAAGTTCGTGCGTGACCTTGTCCATCGGCCATGCGCGCTTGCCAGCGAGCTGCGTAAGTGTACCACCACCTGCACGGGCCTGGAGTTCAATCTGAAAAAGGCGGTCGCGCGCGGTAACATAGCCCAGCGCGCGGTATGCATCGGGAAGAGTGGTGGCGTATATGTGCGGCACGCCGCGGTCATCGTACAAGATTTCTGTGTCGTGAGCGAGACCGGGTACAGCTGCCACTGCACTGTCGGGAAGTTCTGCGAACCTGACTGACCCTGCGATACCGCGGATCGGATCAGCAAACAGCCCGAGGGGAGGGATAGGGCCGGCAGGTTGTCTGGCAAAGTGACCAAGACCGGCAAATACGACGAGTGCGAGCGCGGTACCGGCTTTGGAGAGCCTGTGTTGGTTCGGCATCAATAGGGCAGAGAGTAGGTCAGGTACGTTGTGGTCGGCGTCAGCAATTCCATAACGCTGCCACTGCGCGTTGAACGTAGTGCCCGTGCGGGCAAGTGCAAGGAAACAATTCCATTAGTTGGTTTTGGGTAACGCACTGCACTTGATCCTGACGCACTATGGGTTCGCATTGAGTTATTTCCCGAAACCGACTACGTACCATGACACAATCCAGACAACGCACCGGGCTTCTTGGCGAACGGATAGCAGCGCGCTATCTGCTTAGGAACGGCTATGAGTTGGTATCGCACCGCTTCCGTTCAGGACACCGCGACGTGGATCTGATAATGCGACTGGGGAACGAAGTCGTGTTCGTGGAAGTGAAATGCCGCCGCGGCTCGGAGTTTGGCACACCGGTAGAGGCAGTAACTCACCGCAAGCAGCGCGAGCTGACGAAATCGGCGTTAGTGTGGCTCAGTCGCAACAGTTCGGTCAAAATGACCTGTCGCTTCGATGTGATCGGAGTGTTGATAATCGGTCAAAATGTCCGAATTAGACACGTTCAGGACGCCTTTCCTGTGGCAACCGGCTAAAATCAGGGAGTTGTCCACATCCGCGTTCTTTCGTATTTTATTCGGGTCTTGGTCTTCGCGTAACCCTACCTAGATTCCCGCGAACCAGG
>CAZDMG010000070.1:0-12963 GCA_964506655.1 uncultured Gemmatimonadaceae bacterium | reverse complement strand
CAGTGCTCTTGCTCGACTCCTTGTAAACCCAGTGCGCGGCGATACCGTATTCGGCAGTGCGATGCATATCGCGGCTGCGGATCTGAATTTCAAACAGATGTCGGCCAGGCCCGAATACGGTTGTATGCAGCGACTGATATCCATTCGATTTGGGCTGCGCGATGTAGTCCTTGATCCGCTCCTGGACCGGCGACCAACCGTCATGGCTAACACCGAGTGCGTGGTAGCAATCCACAGCGGCCGCGACGATCACACGGATGGCAAGCAGGTCGTAGATATCATCGTACTGTCTTTCCTGCTGCTGCATCTTCTTGTAGATGGACCAGAGATGCTTGGGCCGGCCTGTTACCTCCACATCAGGGATCCCTGCCTCAGTGAGCCGTCGCAGCAGCGGTTCGGTTACCTGTGCGATCAGGCTTTCCCGCTCTCCACGCTTGGTTGCAACGAGTCTGGCCAGTGACCTGTATGCCTCGGATTCTATGTGCTTGAAAGCCAGGTCTTCGAGCTCCCACCGCATCTTTGCCATTCCGAAGCGATGCGCAAGCGGCGCATATAGATCCCGCGTCTCCTGTGCGATGCGTACCCGTTTTTCGGGCTGCAGCCAGTCCAGGGTGCGCATGTTGTGCAGGCGGTCGGCGAGTTTGATAAGAATTACCCTGACATCCCTGGCAACAGAAATGAGCAGTTTTCTGTAATTCTCGACCTGTCGCTCTTCACGCGATGTGAGTGGGAGGTTCGCGATTTTTGTCAGCCCATCAACAATCTGGGCGACTTCCTTGCCGAATTCCCGCTCCACGTCGGCAATGGTGATGTTGGTGTCTTCCACGATATCGTGGAGGAGACCGCAGGCAACCGTTGTGGAGTCGAGCTGCAGGTCTGCCAGTATGCGTGCGACCTCTATGCAATGGGTAACGTACGGCTCACCCGACTGGCGTACCTGACCTGCATGGGCAGCCTCCGAATAGCGATATGCCTTGATGAGGAGGTCACTATCGAGCCTGTCATATGCGCCGTCTGTTTCCGGAACAAAGCCGGGGATCACATCATGCAGTGCAACTGCTGTCGCAACAGAATCAGTTTCTTCCAAAGTCTATCCTGAGTATAACGGCGCCATCTGCGCCCCTTCTTCTGAATATCGGGAACAATAGCTGCAGCTTCCAGTGCATGAACCAAATATGATCAGGTGCGGAAGGGGGTGGCGGTGGCGCGGGCGGCTGGTGCCGGAAAGCGGGAATCGGACGACGCCAGCTCTTGGTGTACATCCCGGACCCTCGTGGACAGCCACGCCGCGGAGCCAATCACAGCATTCCAGCCTCCGCGAAGCTGAGGTAGCGGCCCCGGCCGATGATAATATGATCGTGCACGGGGATATCCAGCAGCTTTCCCGCCGCAACCAGTTGAGAGGTGACCGCCCGGTCCTCGGGCGAAGGTGTCGGGTCACCACTCGGGTGATTATGAATGAGTACTACGGCTGCTGCCCGCTCCGCAATCGCCTCCCTGAAAACCTCCCGCGGGTGCACCAGCGATGAATTGAGCAATCCACGCGTGATGAGCAGATCGCGTTCGAGGCGATGCTGTGCATCCAGTATTGCCACATGGAACTCTTCAACCGGAAGTTCCTGAAGCCTTGGCATAAAAGCGGCCGCGACGTCTTTGGGACTCCGGAGCGGCGCACCGCTTTCCCGGGCCTCGATGGTCATCCTGCGCCCCAGCTCCATCGCTGCATGAAGCGCTGCTGCCCGCGCCGTCCCTACACCCGGGACCCGAGTGAGTGCCGCAAAAGGGAGTCCGGCAAGTCTACCAAGTGAACCGTCGCCAAGCTCCAGGATTCGCCGCGCACAGGCAATCGCTGAACCGCCCGTCCCACCCGAGCCGACTATTGTGGCGAGCAGTTCAGTGGTAGAAAGCGCCTGAGGACCCACCGCACGCATCCGCTCACGCGGTCGCTCCGCATGCGGCAGCTCGCGAATTCTGAAATGTCCTTCATGACTGGCGGCTGAGAGTTGCTCCGCGATGTCAGACGTGGGCTCTGGTAGTACTGCTATCTGGGATGCCATTGGTTGCCTTGGTTTGGGTTCCCCACAGACTAGGCAACCTGCCCTCCTTCAGCAGTACCGGATAATTGCAGCCACGCACAGAGAGCCGCGCGGCAGTCAGCCCCTCCGCCGAACCAGCGTCAGGATCGAATACAGTGCTACGGTCTCCTCGTTCTGGTTGGTAACCTGGACATCCCACTCGACAACACCCTGCGGGATACCCGTGTCTTTTGGCGTGTCCTTAACTGTCTTCTGCTTTACCGTAAGCCTGGCCTGGATGGTGTCGCCCGGGTAAACCGGTGCTGTAAAGCGGAGACTCTCGAGACCATAGTTGGCGAGCACCGGGCCGGGTGCCGGGTCAACAAACAAGCCGGCAGCTGCCGACACAACGAAATAGCCGTGCGCCACCCTGCCGGTGAAAATACCGTTGGACCTGGCGTCTTCGTCACTCATGTGTGCGTAGAAGTGGTCGCCGCTCAGCTCTGCAAAGCGCACGACATCTTCCAGTGTGACTGATCGCGTGGCGGTAAGAAATGATTCACCGATCGTGAGATCGTCGAAGTATTTGCGGAACGGATGAACGTTATCTGCCACCGTCGCCGCACCGCGACTCCACTCGCGCGTAACTGCCGTGAGCATCGAAGGGCTACCCTGAACAGCAGTACGCTGCATGTAGTGCAACACACCCCGCGAACCTCCCAGCTCTTCACCGCCGCCTGCACGCCCGGGGCCGCCGTGCACAAGCCCCGGGAGGGCGGAGCCGTGCCCTGTGTTGTCTGCGCCGCTTTCTCTGTCCAGGATCAGCATGCGACCGTGATAAGGCGCAAGTCCAAGGACGATATCACGCGCGAAACCAGGTGAGTGCGTAACCACAGAACCAACCAGCGAGCCGCGCCCGCGCCTCGCCAGCTCGATGGCTTCGTCGGCGTTCCGGTACGGCATAACAGTGTTCACGGGCCCGAACGCTTCGATATCGTGCGGCTCACTCACGCTGAACGGATCGTTGCACACCAGCAGCTCAGGGTTATAAAAGGCGCCGTCTTCGATGCGCGCTCCGTGCACCGCAAAGTCACCACCGCCATACACCTGCTCCGATACCGATCGCAACATGGCTGCATTCTTCGTGACATCCTTCTGCTGTGCCTTGCTCGCCAATGGTCCCATGCGCACACCTTCTGCGCGCGGGTCGCCGATCACGGTGCGTGCAAGGCGCTCTTTAAGCGCGCTGACAACATCGGCTTCCATCCCCGCCGGTACAATAGTGCGTCTGATCGCGGTGCACTTCTGACCCGCCTTGACGGTCATCTCACGTGCAACCTCGCGGATGAAAAGATCAAACTCTTCAGTGCCCGGTGTGGCGTCTGCACCAAGGATACAGCAGTTGAGCGAATCGGCCTCCATGTTGAAGCGGGTGGAGTTCTGCACGATCGCCTTCCCTTCCCGCAACATGCGGCCGGTGCTTGCAGACCCGGTGAACGCTACTGCGTCCTGCTCGGTTACATGATCCAGCAGATCGCCCGCGCTGCCGCAAATAAGTTGCACTGCACCCTCGGGGAGCACACCGGAATTGATCATCTCACGGAAGACTGCCTCGGTAAGGTAGCTCGTCGCCGTTGCAGGCTTCACAATGCACGGCACTCCAGCCAGCAGTGCCGGTGCCATTTTCTCAAGCATCCCCCAGACAGGGAAATTGAAGGCATTGATGTGAATCGCTACTCCTTCGAGCGGCACGCAGATATGACGACCTGCGAACTTTCCGGACTTGGCAAGTGGCTCAGTGCCTGCTTCGACATGAAAACGTTCGTTGGGGAACTCCCTCCGGCCGCGGCTTGCATACGCAAAAAGAGTTCCGATCCCACCGTCGATATCGATCCAGGAGTCGCCCTTTGTTGCGCCCGTCCGATACGATAACGGGTAGAACTCATCCTCTTTCGCGTTGAGGTGAAGCGCCAGAGCTTTGAGCATCGCCGCGCGCTCATGGAAGGTCATGTTGCGAAGAACGGGGTTACCTGTGCGGCGCGCGTATTCCGCGATGGCACCGAAGTCGAGCCCGCCGCTGCTGGCCTCAGCTATTACTTCACCAGTCGATGCATCACTGAGTTGAGCCGCCGGCCCGGTACCTGCTACCCACGAACCCATCACGTAATTACCGAGCCTCATGATTCCTCACTCCTTGTTTCATTCCATGTTCTGTATACACCAGCCTGTTCCCGCCGATCAGCCGGTATCTCGCGAAGTGGTTCAACCTGCTTCCATCCGGATCGCATTGCAGCCGGCAATTGCTGATAGAGCTTCGTCCCCTCGCTCTTCCATGCCAGCATCTCGTCACTCACATCCTTAACGATCCTGGCGGGGTTACCAACCACAACCTTACGTTCGGGAATCTTCATATCAGCCGGCACAAATGTCAGCGCACCGATAATACTCCCCGCGCCAACAACCACATTGTCCATAACAACCGCGTTCATTCCGACCAGCACGTTCGCACCGATCCGTGCACCGTGGATGATCGCGCCATGACCGATGTGCGCGGCTTTCTCAAGCACAACCGTTATCCCGGGGAACATATGAACCGTGCAGTTCTCCTGAACGTTGCACCCGTCTTCTATGACAATCCCGCCCCAGTCGCCGCGCACAGCTGCACCGGGCCCAATGTACACATCCCGGCCGATAATGACGTTGCCGGTCACTGATGCAGACGGATGCACAAATGCACTCTCATGCACTACCGGTATAAACCCGTCGAATTCGTATATCACTGCATCTCCCTTTAGACGCGCTCAAGAACCATAGCGAACCCCTGCCCTACGCCAATGCACATTGTGCACAGTGCGTAGCGGCCGCCCCGTCGGTGCAGTTCCTCAACAGCAGTAATCGCCAGCCTGGCGCCACTCATTCCGAGTGGATGTCCGAGCGCTATGGCGCCACCATTCACATTGAGTCGCTCGTCGTCATCATCCATGCCGAGTTCACGTACGCATGCCAGTACCTGAGCGGCGAACGCTTCGTTCAGCTCTATGACATCCATATCGTTGAGCGTGAGGCCGGCGCGCTTGAGTGCAAGCCTGCTGGACGGCACGGGGCCCATCCCCATGAATGCGGGCTCAACACCGGCCGCGGCCGATGCGACCACACGCGCTCTGGGCGTCAGAGAGTGCGCAGCTATCGCAGCCTCAGAAGCCACGAGAAGTGCAGCGGCACCATCGTTAAGCCCCGACGCATTACCGGCGGTAACGCTCCCCTTGCCATCCTTGCGAAAGGCAGGTAAAAGACGTGCAAGTGCTTCAGCTGTCGTATCACCCCGGATGAATTCATCGTGTTCAAACAGTGTAACCGGCCCCTTACGCGAGCTGATCTCCACCGCAGCCGACTCGGCGGCAAAGCGACCGCTCGCCCGGGCCGCGGCTGCGCGCGACTGCGACCTCAACGCAAAGCTGTCCTGATCCTCCCGGGTCACTCCATATCGCTCCGCCACATTCTCGGCCGTTTCACCCATTGAGTGCGTGCCATAATGGGCTTTAAGCGCCGGGTTGATAAAGCGCCAGCCGAGGCTGGTATCGAAGAGCTGTACATCCCGGGCGAATGGTGATGCCGATTTTGACAATACAAAGGGCGCTCGCGTCATGCTCTCCACGCCACCAGCTACGAACAGGTCACCTTCGTTGCAGGCCACTGCACGCGCAGCGTGCGCGACAGCACTCAATCCGGATGCGCACAGGCGGTTCACGGTCTCGCCGGGCACAGTAACCGGAATGCCGGCAAGAAGCAGAGCCATTCTGGCTACGTTCCTGTTGTCTTCGCCCGCCTGGTTGGCACAACCCAGAATCACATCGTTTATCGCAGAACTGTCGCTGAGCCCGCTCTTTTCAAGCAGCGCCTTTATGACGTGTGCAGCCAGATCGTCCGGGCGTACACTGCTCAGTGTACCGCCCAGTTTGCCAATTGGCGTGCGTACGCCGCCAGCGATGAATGCGCCTTTCAATTGCATGTAATGCTCCTTGCTGTCAGCGGTTTACGTGAGATAGCCAACATCTGCTCACACCGCTCCATCAGATGTCCTGAATGGTGTGCTCTCCCTTCGTGCGGAAAGCTGTACCGTGAAAAATTGCTACGGGCGTACCTTCGCCGTCGCGCACAGTCGCCTCGCAGAACGCCAGGTTTCTGGTTGTAGCCGTCACCTCTGCGCGTGCCACGAGTTTGTCGCCCGTACGTACCGCCTTGGTGTAACTGATGGCGCCATTGACTGTAACGCAGATCCGACCGCCGCAGTTCACTGCGAATGCAAATGCGGTGTCAGCGAGCGAGAATGCAATACCGCCATGACTGATTCCAAGCCCATTCGACATCTCGTCGCGTACGGTAAGCGAAAGTGTGACTATGGTCGGCGTGGCTTCCTCGACTGTAACACCCAGCCACTGGCAATACGGGTCTCCCGCAAGAAGCTTATGCGCAATGGCTTCCGCGCGTGCGAGCTCTTCCTGTTCTGTCATGACCTGAGCGACGCTCCCGAAGCTACTGCACGCCTGAGCAGAGCGGAGGCTCTGTAGCGGCTGTCATGGTATTCCGCGAAAAGGGAATCGAGAGTCTCAAGAACGGCTGCTGCACCGATCTCATCACCCCACGCGAGAAGGCCGCGCGGGTAATTAACACCCTTGGTCATGGCAGTCTCGATGTCCTGCGCGGAGGCAACGCTGAGGAATCGCGCGTCCACTGCTTCATTGACAAGCATGGCCAGTATCCGGCGGGAGATTTTCTGTCCCAGTGCTTTATCCCGCAGTGGTTCGGGGCGTGTGGCAGCGCTGTAGTTGTAATAACCGCGCCCCGATTTCCTGCCAAGCAACCCGGCACCCACAAGTGAACGCTGGATATGGGACGGGCGATAACGTGGGTCGTGAAACATCGATTCGAAAACCGAGCAGGTTACCGCATAATTCACATCATTGCCGACCAGATCCATCAGTTCGAACGGTCCCATCGGGAAGCCGGATTCGTCGCGCATTGCCCAGTCGATTGTGGCCACATCGGCAACACCTTCTTCCAGAATGCGAAGCGCCTCACCATAAAACGGACGTGCAATGCGGTTTACGATGAAGCCCGGTGTATCGGATGCCACGACAGTCGTCTTACCCCAGCCGTTGATAAGTTCGCGGACTGACGCGACCAAAGCCGGCGCAGTGACGAGCGACGGAATGATTTCAACCAGCTGCATGACCGGCGCCGGATTGAAAAAATGCACCCCTATAACGCGCGACGGATCAGTGCACGCACCCGCGATAGCTGTTACCGACAGCGACGATGTGTTGGTGGCGAGTATTGCGTCGGGGCCGACAACTCTTTCAAGCGCGGAGAATATCGCGCGCTTGACATCCAGTCGTTCCACTACCGCTTCAATAACAATCGTGCACGCGGCAAAGGCACTCATGTCATCGGCAACGGTATAGCGTATCGACTCCGCGAGCGCCTTGCCTGCATCGGCGCTCAGCCGGCCCTTGGCAACATCGCGCTCTACCTGCCGCTCGTGACCGGACTTCGCTCTTGATACAGCGTCGGGGTTCGCATCGCCCAGTACCACCTGATGCCCATGCTTTGCTGCAACGTATGCAATACCGGAGCCCATTGTGCCCGCACCGACCACGCCGACATGCGCATCACCCGCAACGACAGCCATCACTCGCCCCTGTAAACAGGAGTGCGCTTCTCGAGGAAGGCACGAACGCCCTCCACATAGTCTGCTGTCTGGCCGGCCTCTGCCATCGCTTCGGCTTCGCAATCGAGTTGTGCATCGAGGGAGTTGTGGAACGAGGCGTTCATTGCGCGCTTGGTCAATCCGAAGCCACGGGTCGCCTGTGACGCCAGCGTTGCCGCAAGTGCATGCGCCAATGACATGAGTTCGCCGGCTGGTGCCACCTCCCAGATCAGTCCCCACTCCTTTGCAGTCTGCGCTGGTACTTTCTGAGCCAGAAAAAACATTCCAGTGGCGCGCTGATGCCCTGCAAGACGCGGCACAAAGAACGTTCCGCCCGTGTCCGGGATCAGCCCAAGCTTCGAAAAGCTCTCTACAAATGCAGCAGTTTCTGCTGCAATCGTGATGTCGCACGCAAAAGCCAGATTCGCGCCGGCGCCCGCCGCGATTCCGTTCACCGCGCAGATCACAGGCTTCTCGATCGTCCTGATGGCCCGGATAATCGGGTTGTAGCTGGCCTTTACAATGGCTGCGATATCAGGGATTGGCTCACCGTCTCCGGGGAGCGCTTCCGACAGGTCCTGGCCGGCACAGAACGCACGTCCAGCCCCGGTAAGAAGCAGTGCACGCACTTCCCTGTCCGTCGCAGCCGCGGCGAGTACCTCCTGCAGCTCCCTTGCCATCGCAAAGGTAAAGCTGTTCAATACATCCGGTCGGTTGAGCGTGACTGTAAGCACGCCCTGATCGAGCTGGGTCTGGATGAACTTATGGGTCATCCTGAAAGATAGCCTCCCGGGATGCTCCTCTGTCGAGCACCGGTGCGCCCCGTTGAGCTAAAGCCTGAAACGGGCGACATTCATAGGGTATGAAAAAGCCAACAAAATCCCGGCAGACCGGACGCAAGTTGCCGGTACAGCCCGTAAAGGGCTTCAACTGGCGCAATGTCGCCCGGAACACGCTTGCGTCGCGCCTGATGGACGACATCGAAGAGTCCACCAATCGCAACCGAACAACGGTCCCGAAGGAGCACCTCGTTCTCTATCAGTTCTCTGCCCGTGGACATGACATGGCACAGTGCATCCTTGGCTCACTGATGGACCATGCGAACGACGGCGCCGGCGCGTACTATCGCTCCCGCCCCTTCCTGCTTTCTGTTGGACTGCCCATGGTGGACGCGCTCTCCAGCCCGCTTGGGAGGAGCGGTGGATTCAGTGACGGCCGCGATATCGGAGTGGTTTGCAACTTCCCGAACCCCGATGGTTGCACAGTACTCCCGATGGCGGGCGATGTTGGCTCCCAGTACACGCCAGCCGCCGGCTGGGCGCAATCACTTGTCTATCGACAGAACACACTCGGCGAAAAGAATTGCGATGGCGCCATAAGTGTAGCGCTTGGCGGCGATGCATCAGTTGCAACCAACGGATTCTGGTCCGCGCTTACAATCGCGACCACGCTGTCGCTCCCGATGCTGTTCTACGTCGAGGACAACGATCTGGGAATCTCCGTGCGGGGGCATATGCAGACACCTGGTGGCAACATCGCTGAGAATCTGGCGTCGTTCACCAATCTCCTTGTGCTCGACGGCGACGGAACCGATCCGCATGAAGCAGCAACGGTATTGAAGCTTGCAACGGAGCATGTCAGGAGTGGTGCCGGGCCTGCGCTCGCAAGACTCACGGTTCCCCGCCTTTCAAGTCATTCAGGCCCCGATAACCAGGCTGGCTACCGAAGCACAGAAGAAATCGAGAACGACTGGAAGCGCGACCCACTGCCGCGGCTCCGCGACTACCTCGTACCTGCACTGATGAGCCCGAAAGAGTGGCAGGCGCTGGAACAGGAAGTTGCGGATGAAGTGAACGTTGCGCTGGAGGCAGCACGTGCACGGCCTGCGCCCGATCCGTTGCAGGTGTCGCGCTATGTGTATGCCGACGACACTCCAGGATCACCGGAAGCGATGGGCGGGTTGTCACGCGCACAACGCGCCGAGCTTGGTGTGACACCGACTGAAGCTGAAGACGGTGAACGCATCCGTTTTGCTGAAGCGGTGCGACGCACACTCCGCCACGAATTGAGCGTAAACCCGAGGGTCGTGGTATTTGGTGAAGACGTCGGGCGGAAAGGCGGCGTACACCTCGCTACGGAAGGACTTCAGCGCGAGTTCGGATCCGAAAGAGTTTTTGATACATCGCTGAGCGAAGAGGGAATCATCGGGCGTGCCACTGCCATGGCAATCAGTGGCCTTATGCCCGTCGCCGAGATTCAGTTCCGCAAGTATGCAGACCCTGCAACGGAGCAACTCAACAACTGCGGCACTATGCGGTGGCGTACGGCGAACCGCTTTGCGGCACCGATCGTGGTGCGTATGCCTGGAGGGTTCGGCAAGGATGTCGGCGACCCCTGGCACTCGCTGAGCGATGAAGTACGGTTCGCGCACGCCTATGGCTGGCGACTCTGCATGCCTTCCAATTCCGCGGACGCGGTCGGACTACTGCGCAATGCAATGCGTTCACCGGACCCGACAGTGTTCTTTGAGCACAGATCGCTTCTGATGACGAGCGACGGCAGCGCGCCTTATCCGGGCGACGATTACGTAGTTCCGTTCGGGAGAGCACGCACAGTGCGTACCGGCGACCGGATTACAATTGTCACCTGGGGTGCGATGGTACACAGGTGCACAGACGCAGCTGACTGGTTCGGTGCAGATGAAATTGAATTGCTGGACCTCCGGACCATTGCACCCTGGGACCGCGATGCGGTGCTGGCGAGTGTAAAGAAGACCGGCCGTTGCCTTATTGTCCACGAAGACAATATCACTGCCGGATTTGGTGCAGAGATAGCAGCAACGGTGGCGAAGGAGTCCTTCTGGTGGCTGGACGCACCGGTGGAACGAATTGCGCCACGGGATATTCCGGTGCCTTACCACCCGGTATTGCTGGATGCTGTGGTACCGGTTGTTGATGATATCCGGAGCGCAATTGAGCAGGTGCTGAGCGCGTGACCCGCCGTGGCGATGCACGTATGAGCGGCGATGGTGCTACCGGCATGAATCGTTGTGGTGGTGCGCGCGTGACTCCATTGCACCGCACGATTCGTTTTCGACGGAATCCATTGCGTTCCGGCATCGGCGTCTCCGCCCTTGCTGTGTCAATGCTTGTTCTGGCCGCTACCGGCTGCAGACGCGACTCAGACAAGACAGCTGCGTTGGACGTTGCTGCGTCTTCCGGCTTCGCACAAGAGGCGCAAGCCGGAACGCTTACGCAAACGCGCCAGCTCCCCGATCAATCGTGCAAAGTTTCAAAAATCGCTGATGGCGACAGCTTCGAATGTGCTACCGGCTTACGGGTACGCATGATCGGAATCGATGCACCTGAACTCAGTCAGCGCCCTTATGGCTCAGAATCGCGTCGCGCGCTTGTCAGCATCATGCCAATTGGAAGTACTATCCGCCTGGAGTACGACCGCGATCCAACTGACCGATACGGACGCGCACTCGCATACGTGTGGGTCGGCGATACGCTTGTAAATATGGAAGTGGTGAAGCGCGGCTTCGCGCTTGCGCAGAGCTTCCCACCGAACACTACCCGGCAGAGCCAGCTTGATTCAGCAATGAAGAAAGCGGCAGATTCCGAAACCGGGTTATGGAAAAGCGGCGGATTCAATTGCCGCCCGCAGGACAGACGCCGCCAGAAGTGCTGAAGGGTGCGCCGTAACCGTCAAATCGGCTTGAACTCGTCAAACGGCTGATGACACGCATTGCAAACATGAATCGCTTTGCACGCCGTCGAACCAAAGCTGCTCTTGAGTACCGTATTCTCCGAGCCGCAGTAGGGACAATTCACATTCTTCCGCGACTTTGTCAGTGAAATCAGTTCGTCATCACCGGTAACCGGCCCCGGTGGTGCTATCCCGAAGTTGCGCAGCTTTTCCCGGGCTCCGCTGCACATCCACTCAGTTGTCCACGCAGGTGACAGCACAACCTCCACATCCACAGTCGTAAAACCTGCCTGCACGAGTGCTTCGCGGATATCCGCTTCCATTTCACGCATGGCCGGACACCCGGAATAGGTCGGTGTAATCACCACCCTGACGCCGCTTCCGTCCTCTCCTACTTCGACATCCCGGACAATTCCCAGTTCTACAACACTGATAACCGGGATTTCAGGGTCCTTTACCGATTCCAGAAGCGCATACACTGCTTCGCGGTCTGCCAGCAGTGGGTTTACCATGTCGCACCCGGGTGCGCGCGCGCAACGCTCTGCATCACCGACAGCATATGCCCAAGGGACTCAGTGTGTCTGCCTGTGCGGCCGCCGGTGCGCCATGGGCTATCAGGTGGCACGGCAAGCGTCGCACGCTGTAATACATCTGTAACAACTTCGTGCCAACGACGCTCAAGATCAGCGTAATCAACGACTATTCCCAAAGACGCCACAGCGGCGTCCACATCGTCTGTTACGAAGAACTCACCAGTAAAGCGCCACAGTTCATCGAAGCTCTTCTGGATGCGGGCATGACTTTCGTCGGTGCCATCGCCGAGTCGGAGCACCCACTCGCTGCTATGCCTGAGGTGGTAGCGTGTCTCCTTGAGGCATTTGGCTGCAATGGCTGCCAACGGCTCATACGTTGCGCGTGAAAGCTGATCGAGCAGATGCACACTGTATGCGTCAAACAGAAACTGGCGCGCAATCGTGAAACCAAAGTCGCCACGCGGCAACTCAACTATAAGCAGATTCCTGAACGCTGTTTCGTCCCTGAAATAGGCAAGCGCGTCTTCGTCTCTCCCCTTCCCTTCAACTTCACCGGCAAGCTTAAGGAAGGACGTGGCGTGTCCTATCAGATCGAGCGCCATATTGGCTATGGCGATATCCTCTTCCAGGATTGGGCCGTGGCCGCACCATTCACTCAGTCTGTGTCCGAGGACGAGTCGGTCGTCGCCAGTCGCAGCAGATACGCGAAGAGTGGATCCTCGCTGGCACCTTTTCCGGTACCAGCGACGTTGAAAGCGTCTGCCGTCATCAGAGCACACGCACGCCGCGCGGCGCCATGTAGAATTGCGGATGTCGGTAAGGCTTATCGTTGCCGGGGTCAAAGAACGGTCCCGCGTCGCCAGGTGTGGACGCAACTATTGCGGCTGTTGGAACAACCCAGAGACTGATGGCTTCACCGCGACGGGTGTACACGTCGCGCGCATTCTGCAGCGCCTGTTCAGCGTCGGCAGCATGAACACTTCCGGCGTGCTCGTGC
>CAZDMG010000069.1:0-13188 GCA_964506655.1 uncultured Gemmatimonadaceae bacterium | reverse complement strand
GTCGCGGTACCGCCAAAGACAACTACCGGCTGCGGTGGCGGTGCATCCTTGAGCCACGGTGTGGCAGGCACGAGAGCGAGAGCCGCATAAGGTCCCTGCGACAGTACGTCGTTCATGCCGGCCTGATTGGACAGAAAAGACGTCATCGAAAAGTGTACGTTCCCCGTTGCTCCGGAATTCGCGCGCGTCAGTTCAATCTGCGCCAGCAATTCACTCATAGGCCATGCACTTGCGCCTGTGCCACCGGTTCTCGTTGTGTAATTACCGGGCCAGAGGTGACGACGCTTGAGGTTCTCCGAAGACCACCACTCGAGGAGTGCGGAATACGATTGCGCCTCACGCGTACTGGCCCAGTAGAGCTGCGGCGTGAAATAATCCACCCAACCTTCGCGCCACCACTTGCGGGCGTCTGCATAAAGAGTTGCGTATGCATCCAGCCCCTTAACCTGCGCCGGATATCCCGGACGCCATATCCCGAATGGACTTATACCGAACCTCACCCACGGTTTGGCTTCATGAACCCCTTCGTAAAGTTCACGCACAAGTGTATTGACATTCTCGCGGCGCCAGTCGTCGCGTGCCAGTTTGCCACCGGCAGCAGTATAGCGTTTGTAACTGGCATCATCCGGGAACTCAATCAGCTTACCGGCCCGTGTCCGCTCCTGATAAGGGTAGAAGTAGTCGTCTATATGCACACCGTCGATATCGTAGCGCCGCACTACATCAAGAACAACATCAAGCGTACGTTTACGGACGGCTGGTTCACCGGGATCCATCCACAGATATGGGCCGTAACGTTTAACCAGAGCGGGCGACGTGCGCGCAATGTGATCCGGTGCCAGTGGCGACTTCGGCGATGCGTACTGCGCACGGTACGGATTGAACCACGCATGCAGCTCCAGTCCACGTGCGTGCGCTTCACGCACCGCAACCTCAAGTGGGTCCCACAAGGGCTCCGGTGCTTTCCCCTGCGTGCCCGTCAGATACTCAGACCACGGTTCCAGCTTAGACGCATACAACGCGTCGGCCGCCGGTCGAACCTGAAAAATCACAGCATTCAACCGGAGAGCCACGGCCTGGTCCAGCAGTGCTATAAGCTCTGCTTTCGCCTCCGCACTGCTGAGCCCCGGTTTGGATGGCCAGTCGATGTTCCCTACACTCGCAACCCATACACCGCGGAATTCGCGTGCAACGGGCGGGAGTCTGAGATCAGCTTCGGTTAGTACAGCTGAGCCACCTATGTGCCGCGGCCCGGAAAGTTTCTCCGACACGCTTTCACGAGTCGCAACTGCCGGTGGAGGTAGTGGCGGTGTCGGCGGATGCAGATCTGTTTCAGGTGGTACTTGCTGCTCCACAGTAGTGCTTGCAGGCGGAGCGTGCGCAGCAGGAGGTGATGATACCGCCGGAGCAGGCAACGTGGTTTCCGTCGCCTTGGGCGTTGGTATCATCGGGCGCAGTGGCGCCGTGCACGAAAGCAACGACGCACTTACCAGCAGCATGGCCACCGCCCCGATTGCCTGCAATCTTCTGTTCAACGTCTGCCTCTTTCCAAACTGCCCTCTGCTGGATGCCCCGGTAAAATGCGAAGCACCGCACCTACCGCCGTACACCCTTTACCGTGCACTTCACAGTACCAGCCGTGCCGGTCGTGATACACCAGATGCGGCGCTTCACCAGCATTTACCCGCACACGGAAGAGATGCTCCACTCCGGTACGCGCTCCGATTGCAGCCCGCGGATCAAGAGCCTCCACCTCTACCTGAAAAGGAAACAGATCCAGCTGCACCTGTTACTTGTTGAGTACCAGTGAAAAGATCAATGGCGCAACGATGGAAGCGTCCGACTCAATGATGTACTTCGGTGTATCAACACCCAGCTTGCCCCAGGTGATTTTCTCATTCGGGACCGCACCCGAATACGAACCATAGCTGGTTGTCGAATCACTGATCTGCGCGAAGTAGCCCCAAAGTGGTGTGTTTGCGCGCTGCAGGTCCTGCTCCAGCATCGGAACAACACAAATCGGGAAGTCACCCGCGATTCCACCACCGATCTGGAAGAAACCAATAGACGACTCGGCCGCCACACGTGTATAGAGGTCGGCCAGGGATATCATGTATTCGATACCGGTCCGTACTGTGTGTACATTCTTTACATCACCATCGATGCAGTGCGCTGCATACATATTGCCGGAGGTACTGTCCTCCCAACCGGGAACTATCATCGGAATGTTCTTTTGTGCAGCTGCCAGCATCCAGGAGTCCTTCGGGTCGATCTGGTAGTACTGCTCCAGTTTGCCACTGAGCAGTACCCGGTACATGATCTCGTGAGGGAAGTACCGTGCACCACTTGCTTCCGCGCTCTGCCATTCCTCAACAAGCGCCTTTTCAATGCGACGCATGGCCTCGCCTTCCGGGATACAGGTATCTGTCACCCGGTTCATGTGCTTTTCAAGCAGTGCCTGTTCGTCCTCAGGAGTCAGATCGCGGTAATGCGGCACGCGCTCGTAATAATCGTGCGCCACGAGGTTGTACACATCCTCCTCCAGATTCGCACCCGTGCAGGAGATCATGTGCACTTTGTCCTGACGGATCATCTCTGCCAGGGACAGGCCGAGTTCAGCTGTACTCATGGCACCTGCCATGGAGATCAGCATCTTGCCGCCATTGTCGAGATGCCGGACGTAACCGTCGGCTGCATCCACCAGAGCTGCGGCGTTGAAGTGACGGAAATGATGACGGATGAAGGCCGATATCGGGCCGTTGTTCTTACTGGGCATGATATGACTCACGAATAATCTTCTGGGAAGCACCGCTGCCGTTCGGTCGCTCTCCGGCGCCGGTGCCGGGCCAGAGTGAGCAGTGCATGTTGCCGTTGCTTCGGCAACGAACAATCTATCGCAGTCGCAGCTTTCTGTCCGACCCGGAGCTTGCGCGGCTATCGCTGACATCGGCGATGCTGCCAGCACTGTCAGTGCCGCCGCCTTGAGCTCCGGCCTCATGACCGTCCCTGTCGTGTACACCGCGGTCGACGTCCCCGGAGTGTTCGCTACGATCGTCACTGTCAGCGCTCCAGTGTCGGAACGCCAGCCAGGCAACTCCGCCAAAAAGCGCAAATGCGATCACATTCCGTCCGGTCATCATGGCGAGTGTTGCCAGCCCGGCGCACGCAATAGCCAGAATCTGCGCCCACCCTTCGGTGCCCGGGAGAAGTTCGGTATTTCGCCTGCGTGCACCCGTGAGATCCGGCGCTGCCTCCCAGCCGACGGAGCGCGTGGGGTCCGCGATGTCGGCAACCGGTTCTCCACTCCCATTCAGCGCCGCAAGCCTGAGCGGCGTCCCCCGCGACAGAACCCCGGCGTACTGTGCACCGTGTGAAGCGTGGCCAGCGTATGGTACCTCTCCATCTGCTCTTTCGCCTTGCACAGCACCAAAGTGTACGGTGTCCTCCCAGACGCCACCGCTTCTGAACGCAGTGCCGGTACCAGTAATCACGCGGTCGCTTACCAGCGACAGTCCCAGTCTTACCGGACCAATTACGCCTTTGTGTGCCTCCTTAAGGGCACGATCGGTCAGTACCTCTGGGTCAGCGGCGGTGAACCCGGATAACGATGTGCCTCGCGCGCTTCGCCTGGGTTCGTGATCTCCCAGCAGTGCGCGCAGCAGCGAACGCACGGACGCAGAAAGCGTTCCCTCATTCCGAACAAGGGACTGCCGAGCCTCGCCGAATCTACCGTCTCTTAAGTGCTGGAGTATTTCACGCAGCGGGTCGCCTGAAGAATTGCTTTCACTTCCGGTCTCTGTAATCACGGCCAGAAGTGCAGTGAGTACAGAACGTGCCGCATGCAACTGACGGGGCGTACCGGATGAAGCCAACGTCCCGCCGGCTGAAATAGCACGCAGCATCAGCCGGATTTCACTTTCGACTGTAGCAGCAGGCGGACGACCGTCATCCAGCAGGGCGCTCAATCTGTGCATCAGCGATTCGATGCTGTCAGCTGTGGTGGACCACGTCGTAGAAGTGCCCCGGTGTGCACCACCAGTGCCAGCAGCGCCGCCAGCACCATTAGCTCCGCCAGCACCATTAGCACCGGCAGCGCCACCTGCACTACCTGCACCACTGCCGGCATCTCTTGCGATGTCTGAAGACTCTCCGGCGGAATCTGCATGGAACTCCCTCGACGCATGCCGCGCACTGTTGGCATGATCAGCAGTCAATCGCGCCTCCGCATAAGCAACAGCGGGGTGCGACGGATTTTGAGCAACCAGTTGCCGGAGAATCCGGAGCGCCGCCTCCCTGCGTCCCGCCCCGGACAGAGTCACTGCATACTGCGCAAGTAGAACTGGCGCTTCCGGTGCCTCCGCAAGTGCCTCCTGCAACAAAGTCCTTGCACCCGCATTATCGCCGGCTGTCAGCCGCGCCAGCGCACTCAGATACCGAAGTGCAATCGAATCAGGCAGCTGCCGGAGCGCCTCGCTGGCAACGCGGAGTGCTTCACCGGGGAGCCCCAGTGCAGCCAATGACCCGCCCCGCAGATACCACCCCTCCTCGGTCCGCTGCGCGGTACTCCACCCCTCATCCAGGAGAGCCAGAGCATCGGCTGCTCTGTTGGCGACAAGCGCACCTCTTGCAGCCTCCAGACGAGCGCTCAGCTGCGGGGCTGTTGACCCCGCTCGCACTGAAATATGGTCATCGTCGGCCATAAGCCGTGCGAGCTCAATCCCGCTCCGATCCAGCGCGATACGACCGCCGACGTTGCCCCCTTCACCTCCCGCACCGGCTGTACCAGGCGCATGCGGAGAGCCTGCACCACCAATGCCATCGCGTGGCACCGGCGACACTACCGGTGACACTACCGGTGGAACATTGCTGCGTGGAACTATTGCGGGAAGTTCGCGTGACACTGTGCCTGAGTGAAAAGGAGCCATATCCGCATGAGCGTCGAGCACATGGGGTATGGACTTAGTATCGACCTCAGCGAAGCGCCTCTACAAGAGCGTCACTCACCGGGACCCTGCTGTAACTCCCTGTCTCGCTGAACCAGTCATAAGCCATCCCTTCTGCGTCCAGGATCAAACGCCTGCGCGTGGTACTGTGTTCATACATCCGCAATTCGCCGACATCTGCCGGCCCTTCAGCAAATCCGATGAACCAGAACGAAGCAGTTGCACCAGACGCGCCAGCTCCGAACTCAGCGGCGAGTGCGCGTTCGAGCGGAATCCAATCCGGAGGGCGAAGTCTGAAAGAGTGATGTGCGTTCATCTGACGCGTGGATGACGCGCAGAATGAAGTGCGGTAACGATACGTCACACCGGTGGTTCATGCTGTTCTTCATTCGTTTATCCGCTGCTCCACACGCTCCCGATAATTGCGACTGAGCCGGAGTTTGGTACCGTCTTCAAGCACCACCACATAGTCTCCTGAAAACCACTGCTGCATCTCGCGGATCCGGTTCAGGTTCACGATTGTGGACTTGTGTATGCGCGCGAAAATGCGCGGATCAAGCGTCTCCTCCAGATGAGTCATCCGCTCACGAATAGTGTGCACCTTCTTACCGACGTGCAGTTTCACATAGTTGCGGTCTGCTTCTATCCAGTCTATCTCGGCGGTACGCACGAAGAACATCCTTCCGTCCTCCTTTACCAGCAGCCGGCTGGCGTACGCGCTGCTGCCGGTTGCGGGCTTCGCTGGCGGCACCGATGGGGCAGACACCGGCTGCGGAGTATCACCGGAGAACATCCGCACGGTATCAAGCAACTGCCCCAGCCGTTCAGCAGCGGCCGCCTGTGTCACACGACTGCGTGCGCGTTCAAATGCCGTCCGGAAACGCACTGCATCGACGGGCTTGAGAACGTAGTCAACCGCGTGCACATCGAAAGCCTTCTGCGCGTGTTCATCGTATGCGGTTATGAAAAGCACTACAGGCCGGTTGGCTTCGCCGATCTCGCGCAACACTGCAAACCCATCCATCCCAGGCATCTGGATATCCAGGCAGACAACATCCGGGCGCAGCTCCAGTATACGGCTCACTGCATCCGGACCGTTACCTGCTTCACCCACGATCTCCACATCCGGCTCCGCCTGGAGCAGCCTGCGTATGCGCTCCCGGGCCAGCGATTCATCATCTACAATCAGTACACGCACCACTGAAACTCAGGCCTCCATACGATGTTGTGTTGACCACCAGCCCGACTGTATGAGCCATGTGAAAAAACACCGGGTACCAGTCACGGTTGCTGCCGCACGATTACTTCCACACGGCTGCCCCGCACGATTACTCCCACATGAACACATTCAAGATCACCGCTGTGACCACCATCATGGAACCCCGTAGCCAGCCGCTCCACCATCGGAGTATCCTTAAGCGATACCGAAAGTGATAGAGAAAGTGATACCGAAAGTGATAGAGAAAGTGATACAGAAAGTGATACTGAATCCCGCGCCATATGGCACATAGCACAACTGACTGGTTGACCATAGCCGATGAGGGTGAAGGACTCAAACGTATGGCCCGGGTCGTCTTTGGTGTTGTCTGGGTCATCCCGGCGCTGATCGCGACGCTCCTTCATCTGGTCGTGCCAGCGGCACCGGGACGCGGTCTCGGATTGGGCGCTGTCATCGCATGGCAAAGCGTCGCATGGGGAGTCTGGATAGTCTGGTCGCAGCTGATCATCACGCTTGTCGAAAAGGTTCAACTCGCCAAAGGAAAATACCTGCGCTGGACATTGGTCCACGCTACGGCATGTGCTCTCATCTGCCTCGCGAATGTGATGGCGCTCGGCGCACTCAACAGGTGGCTGGTTACACACACGCTGGGGCTCGACGAACGCGGCTTTGCTTTCGCGGCAGCGAACTATTTCACATTTCAGCTTGTTCTCTACTGGGCGGTGGTCGGCGCCGCCTATATGGTGGAGTATCTGCGCAAGTACAGGGAGCGTGACCGGCTTGCACTGCAACTCGAGGAGAAGCTTGCACAGATGCAACTCGATGCACTCCGGATGCAGCTCAATCCTCACTTCCTCTTCAACGCACTCAACTCCGTCTCAGCACTGATGGATATCGACGTAGTGAAGGCACAGTCGATGCTTGCGCGCGTAAGTGACCTCCTCCGACTCTCGCTCAAGAACGCCGGTTCAACCACCATCCCTGTCTGGCAGGAAGTGGAACTTGCAGAGCTGTACCTGCAAGTGGCGCAGATGCGTTATGGCGAAGGGCTCAAAGTGGACTTCGAAGTAGATCCGCACGCGGTCGATGAACAGGTGCCGAGTTTTATCATGCAGCCGCTGATTGAAAACGCGCTGAAACATGGGCTGCAACCCGGACACCCGGGGCAGCATGTGCAGGTTGAAGTCCGGAAAGCAGACGGCATCCTGGAGCTGGTGGTTGAAGACAACGGCCGCGGGCTCGAAGGGCAACTGACGCACAGTGGACGCTTCCTTGCCATGCGCCCCTCAGTGGACGGACTTGGCATAGGACTCACCAACACCCGTGCGCGACTCACCATGCTCTACGGTGACAGTTACGCCTTCCGGATGAGCAATAACCCACTCGGCGGGTGTCGCGTCGAAATCCGGCTGCCTGTGGAGCAGTAACGAATCGAGCTCCCTCGAGTCTCTGTTTCCTCCGGACCATTCAGACCGTCTGTACTGATGCAACAGCAGTCGGCATCAGATCCCGGTCCGGCAGGCCCACAGGGATAATTCACATCGTTATCAACATGCGATGTGGGAATCTTATCAGGTTTGTGGGAAGCTTGTGGAAGTCTGCAGACTCCGAAATGACACGGGGTTGACGGATTGTGTTTTGTGCACGACTGTGATGCAGGGTCAGAGCGCACTCTTAAGGATGCGCGTTCTGGCATTCCGTCAACAAACACCCATGTTAAGTACGCTGACGAGAGCGTACGTTGCCCATGCCGATGTACTTCCGACGCTGCGATTCCTGCGGAGCAAAAGCACTGGCCACCGCCACTCGGTGCCCACGCTGTGAAGCGGCATTTGTGCTTACTGACGCACATGGAAAACGGGTGCGTCTGGTACCATGCCCGGGGTGCAAAATCGTACAGCCATCGTCTGAAACGCAGTGCCGCTGGTGCGGTACAGAACGTTCGATGCGCCGGTTCCCAACGCGCAAGGTTGCTATAGCTGCAACTTCAGTAGCAGCTGCGATTGCACTCTTTGTTTCGCGTGACACTGTTACTTCGGGTATTGCATCGGGTTTAGCTTCGGGTCTTGCATCAGTAACTGCGCTGGCGAACACATCTGGAGCTGCAAGTGCAGTTAATGCAGCCACTGCAACGGCGCCCACTGGCACCGCGGGAGCATCGCCGGCTACAGGTGGATGGAACTCCGGTGCAACTCAGGCCAATGGAAACGCCAGCAACAATGGAGCGGAGCAAAACGCAATTCCGATTATCGCAATCCGCACCGACGATGGTCACGTAATTGCTTCGTCTGGATTCGTCGCGGGTAAGAGTGCTTCTGCCGTGTACGATGCAGCTGGCGATGCAGCGACTTCCGTTGCAAAGGGCTCTGGCAGTAACTCTTCACTGGCATTGGTCAGGGATTCGATCCAGGATCCGATCCAGGATCCGATCCAGCAGTGGGAGGAAGCCAAAGCTCTGACCTGGGTCAACGTGCGCGCTGACAGAAGCCGCGAAGCGACCGTGCTTGCGATTGTAAACCCCGACGAGATTGTCCGACTTGGCATAAACGCTGCCGGATGGCGAAAGGTCAGTATTGACGGCACCACCGGCTGGGTCGACGGCCGACACTTCGCCGCAACCAGACAGTAGAGAAAGGAGAGGTATTGGCAGGTGCCGTTCCGGAGCTTTTATTGATCCGGAGGTATTAAGTCATCCCTTTCCACCAAGGACGTCCGGAAATGAATACTGAGTCCCGCAGTTCAACTCTGCTGCTGATCGCAGCCGTTATTGCACTTGGTTTTGCTGCCGGCGGATTTCTGGCAGGTCGTGGTGTGACACAGATGCGTCTTGGTGACCGCTCTGTAGTTGTCAGGGGCGTTGCAGAACGTGAAGCGAAGGCGGATCTGGCGATCTGGCCACTGCGTCTTTCCGCAGCCGACGACGATCTCTCCAACGCGAATGCTGTGCTCGAACGGAGCATCGTACGCGTCAAGTCGTTTCTTAAGGAGAATGGCCTTGACGGCGACGGCACTGAACTCGTGGTACAGGAGTTTTCTGTCCAGGATTCGCGGGCTCAGGGTGGCTACTCATCGAATGCCAGCAGATTCGTCATACGGCAGACGCTCGTGGTTCGCAGCAGCGATGTGGATCGCGTTGCACAAGCCAGCCAGAACGTGGCTGCGCTGGTACGTGAGGGTGTCGTCCTTACTTCCGGCCAGGAGTGGGGCGGCGGAGGTCCGACTTTTGTATTTTCGCGTCTTAACGACCTCAAGCCACCAATGATCGCCGAGGCGACGGGTGAGGCGCGCAAGGGAGCCGAGCAGTTCGCACGGGATGCCGGCAGCAAACTCTCGGGGATCCGGCGTGCGACGCAGGGTTACTTCGAGATTCTTCCACGCGATCAGGCACCGGGGATCTCACAGGAGAGTCAGGTCGTAAAGACAATTCGCGTCGTTACAACGGTGGAATACGGGTTGAAAGACTGAAAAGGTGCAGCATTCGCTCAATTGGGCTATCTTTAAAGGAACAAGGAGATGATATGCCCGAGTCGTTCGAATTTGTTGCAGATGGTCGCACCTTCAATTGCTGTGTTGAATCGAGTACGGCAACGCGTGGTGAAGCCTGGTGGTGGTTTACCGTAACAGGCGACGGACAGCGTTATGCGGCGTTCAGGCCGCTCGATGGTGAATCCCGCACCACAGTTGAGCAACGCATTGCGAAGTTCTACTCCGACCGTCTGGAACGGCTCGCAGCCCCTCCAGTAAAGCGCTGGTCCCGCGGGGGCCCGCCGCCAGCAAAGGAAGAAGCTGACAAGGGTGCAGAAGAGAAACCGGGGCAGCAGACAAGCTGATTCATTTTCGGTAGGGAGGCGCCTGCTGCGCTCTTTCCTCCCCGACCGCGCACTCGCTGGCGCGGTTCATCTGATACACATCATATCAGGCACTGCTCAGACACTTCATGGGCCTGGGAGGAGTTGAACCTCCGACCTCACGCTTATCAGGCGTGCGCTCTAACCACCTGAGCTACAGGCCCTGAGAACGCAGGTATCCCCGCGCTCCAGAGCCTTGCAATTAAACAACTGCGCTCTGCCCAGTCAACTGAGAAACCGCAGTGTCCTGGGGTTAGCCGGGTATGCTCCGCATTTCCCAAGGGGCTATGAAGGGAGCGTTAAACCTCCCTCCCGGCCGCTATCGTGTACCTATGACGCTCAGAGCGTCGACTGTTATCTGTCCGTACCTGGTAATCAGGTGAAGGTGAGGTCCTGTAACGCGCCCAGTGGCACCTACAAGGCCGATCTGTGCGCCGCGGCTTACCGTATCACCCGCAGCCACCAGTACCTTGCTCAGATGCAGATAAGCGCTCACTACGCCGCCACCGTGGTCTATGTAGATCACGTTACCGCCGAGGTAGAAGGAATCCACCAGCCGTACAACACCACGGTTGATGGCCTGTACCGGTGCACCTGTTGCACCAGCGAAATCGGTGCCCATGTGCC
The DNA here is from genome assembly GCA_964506655.1 of uncultured Gemmatimonadaceae bacterium. Classification (GTDB taxonomy): domain Bacteria; phylum Gemmatimonadota; class Gemmatimonadetes; order Gemmatimonadales; family Gemmatimonadaceae; genus Gemmatimonas. Next base: position 2,551 of record CAZDMG010000069.1, on the reverse strand, counting down.
TGCTGGTGACGGTGCCGTTAAAGGTACGACCATTTCCGAAGCCGCTTGTGATTCTGCCCGGGCGCGGCGCAATGAATGCTTCACTCCACAAAGGTGGAGTGCTGTGCGATTCCCGCGATACAGCCGCGGCCCGTGCACTCTCGCGCGCCAGACGTGCCGATAGCGCAGAATCCGGAGGTGCACTGAACGCAGGAGCGACGGTGAGCTTGTCCAGGCGATAGGCTCCAGCTCGCACACTCAGTCGTTCAGTGAACGGCTGTGTCGGCATTGTGGAGTCTGCACAGTCAAGAAACACAGAGATACCTGACGTCGAATCGATCGGGACCGCTGCGCGCGCGACCAGAGTGTCTCCCTGTCGCACAAAATGCAAAGGTTCGCCGGCCACCTTCCCCCCGATCGCACCGGTAAAGGAGGAGCTGACAGGTACATGCACTGTAAAAAGTGTACCTGCCACGGGCTGCGGCGGACGCACAACCATGCGTTCGACACCCGGGCAAAGCTGAGGCAATACCTGCTGGGCACCCATCACACCGCCAGCGCCCGGCAACGGAGCCGCTGCGATCAGGTGCAACACGCATGCAGCACGTACGACAAAGCGCCCGGAGACATTGCACCGGGCGCCTCTTCCATTCACTGCAAAAACACTCACTTCACTCGTAGTCGTCGTCGTCGGGGATCCCGTCGTATCCGTCTTCGTCCTCGTCATCATCTTCATAATCATCATCGTCGAAGTCGTCGTCATCGTCGTCGTCTTCGTCGTCGTCATCATCATCGTCGTCTTCATCATCGTCGAAATCGTCATCATCGATGTCGTCTTCGTCGTCGTCTTCCTCTTCTTCGTCGTCGTCGTAATCATCGTCGTCGTCGAAATCATCATCGTCATCGAAGTCGTCGTCGTCATCGTAGTCATCCGAAGATGCAAACGAAGATGCAAAGGATCCGAACATGTAATGATCCAACGTATTCAGGGACGCATCAAAATCGGACGATGGTCCTTCGAGCGCGTCGTACGACGACCCGAACTGCTCCAGCATGGAAGTGGTCTCCATAGGGGGTGAATTGGACTGGCGGAAAGGACATTTCCGTCGCTGCCCAAGTATCAACAGCTCGGCGCTTCTGCGCAACGGGTGGAACCAGCTTCAGTTGTGCAGGTTCCGCGCTGGCGTTCCGGCACACCTTGTCAGGCAGCTTCAGTTATGCAATGCCGGAATGGTGTTCCGGCACACCTCGTCAGGCGGAGGCGCGGTCCCGCTCGCGCTTGTTCACGCGGCTCTGCCGTTTGCGATCACTCGAAGCCAGCATCCGCTTGCGCAAACGGATGTTGTTGGGAGTCACCTCGATGAGCTCATCGTCCTCGATATACTCGAGCGCGCTTTCAAGGGTCAACTCGCGGGGTGGCTCCAGCTGAATGTGTTCATCGGCAGCCTTGGTACGGATGTTCGTGAGCTTCTTCTCACGAATCGGGTTGACGTCCATGTCTCCCGGACGCGCATTCTCGCCAATGATCATCCCTTCGTAGACCGCATCCCCGGGCTTCACGAAAAGGGTCGACCGCTCCTGCAGATTGAAGAGGGCGAATGCCACAATGGTGCCGGACTCCATGGAGACAAGAACACCACGTCCACGACCTGAAAGCGGACCGGCCCAATCACCGTACTCCAGGAACCGGTGGTGCATGATGCCGAGCCCACGGGTGTCCGTAAGGAACTCGCTTCGGAACCCGAAGAGGCCGCGTGCCGGGATGCGGTACAGCAGGCGTACCAGCCCCTGCCCTGGGTTCTTCATTTCCACCATCTCCGCCCGCCTCGGACCAAGTTTTTCAATCACCGTACCCAGATGGTCTTCCGGCACATCAATAGCGAGCTCTTCGTATGGCTCGAGTGTCTCGCCATTCTCTCCTGTCCGCAAAATGACACGCGGACGCGACACCTGAAATTCATAGCCCTCGCGTCGCATGGTCTCCATCAGGATCGAAAGATGCAGTTCGCCCCGCCCTGAAACGGTCCATGTGTCAGTGCTGTCAGAGTCCTCAACCCGCAGTGCTACGTTCCGCTCCAGCTCCTTGTAAAGCCGCTCACGTAGCTGTCGCGAAGTTACGAACTTGCCTTCCTTACCTGCGAACGGCGAATTGTTGACCAGGAAGTCGACGCGGATCGTAGGCTCTTCTACACTTATCCCTTCGAGGCGCTCAGGTGCCTCGGGAGCAGTGAGCGTGGTGCCGATGTCAACCGACTCAAAACCGGCAAGCAGTACTATATCGCCGGCAGCCGATTCACTTATCTCAACGCGCTCCAGCCCTTCGATACCGTAGAGCCTGGAGACCCTCCCCCTTTGCTGCGGCTGCGTTTCATCCAGCGGCAAAAGGACGAGCGAATCACCCGTGTGCACAGTCCCGCGCTCGATACGCCCGATGGCGAGCCTGCCAAGGTAGTTGGAGTAATCAATCGTGGAGACCAGCATCTGGAACGGGCCTTCACTGTCAGATGGCGGCGCGGGCACAGTCTCGAGGATTGTTTCGAAGAGCGGAGTGAGATCCTGGGGCGGCACGTTC
>CAZDMG010000068.1:0-13209 GCA_964506655.1 uncultured Gemmatimonadaceae bacterium | reverse complement strand
CTTATGGCCGGCCAGCAGGCACTGCTTGGAGTGGACGTTTGGGAGCACGCTTACTACCTCAAGTACCAGAACCGTCGTGGCGACTACCTCGGCGCCTGGTGGAACGTCGTCGACTGGTCGAAGGTCGCCGCCCGCTACAACGGCTGATTCCCGAACTCAACGACTGCGTATATCGCAGCGACTGGGTAATTAAGAACCAGACAACAACGGGAGGAGCGGTGAAAATCACCACTCCTCCCGTTTGTGCATCCTGCGCTTTCAGGTCTGCCACGCAGGTGGCACTTACTCTGAGACCTAGCGCAGCAGCGCAGGCACGATCGTAAAGAGTGAGCCAATGGCGAAGCTGATAACGGCAGCCATGGCAGCAGTTGTCATGTCCTTGCGCGCAATCACACTGATACCGATTGCAGTCAGGACCAGCCCCCAGATGCCAAAGAGATCCAGACGTTGCACCAGAGCCAGGATCACCGGAGAGACCGTAGCTGGATCCATAAAACGGCCGACCCCTAGCTGACCATCGGTAATCCCCCGGATCGCGGACGAATCCACAAGGGCACCCTGAATTGCGAGCGATACCGTACCCAGTACCGCAGCGGGAATGTACGACCAGGCAGACACCGTTGCGCTCTGCTTGAACGTAAGCCTTGCACCGACAATTCTGGCGGCTATGAACACACCAACACCACCCAGGATTGCTATCAGCCATGGTCCGATAACCGCTCCGACAACCGTCGTAATCTTCATCGTCGTACTGATGGCAGCCATTGCACCTTCCGGCATTGCCTGCCCCGACTGCCGCACAGCGCGCATCGCTTCGGCTTCGAAGTAAGGAAGAATCAGATTCAACGAAGCGATAACCAGCACGCCAGCCAGCACCATGGCGATCAGCGCTGGGCGGACAAAATTACCTCCCCGATACCGGTCGAATAGCGCCTTCGGACTGGTGAACACTGCAACGAAGTCTTCGATAATCCCTCCGCGAGCCGGAGTCGCTCCGTTACCACCGTCAGCTTCTGTCATGATACCTCCAGTAAAATGTTCGTGGTTGCGTCCGAAAGGCCACGCGCACAAGCCCGTTCCACAGGACATGTGCACTGTGCGATCTGCACCGTTTCAGTGCTGCTGCAATAATGCAACAGCACTGAGTTACCGGATTCCCTACCGGGCTGCTTCACCTTCAAGGTACGTGTAACCCTCAAGCCCCGCCACATAGTCGGCGATAAATGCGTTTGCCTCACCCCGTTCCAGACCGGTTGCCGCATTAACCTTACGCCGGAAAATCGCAAGGAGTTTCGACTCCTGATACTGCACATAGTTCAGCACTTCCGTAACTGTATCTCCCTCAACCATGTCGGTAATCTCGTAGCCGCCATCTTCGTTCAGCCGGATATGCACCGCATTGGTGTCGCCAAACAGGTTGTGCAGATCACCCAGTATTTCCTGATACGCTCCGGTGAGGAAGATACCGAGTATGTAGTCCTCACCATCACGAAACTCGTGGAGCTCCAGACTCGGCCGCCCGTTCTTCCCGCCTACAAAACGGTCGATTTTGCCGTCTGAGTCACAGGTTACATCCTGCAGAGTGGCACGCCGGGTCGGTTCCTCATTCAGCCGGTGTATCGGCATGATCGGGAACAGTTGATCTATTGCCCAGCTGTCCGGCAGTGACTGGAAGAGCGAGAAATTGCAGAAGTACCGATCCACCAGGGCTGTCTCCAGCTCATGGAGTATGTCCGAATAGGTGTCAGTGTCTTCCAGTGCAATCCGGTAAATGGCGTTCATGGTGGCAAGCCACAGCAGCTCTGCCTTGGCGAGCTGGCGCAGGTTGAGCACACCGCTGTTGAAGAACTGCCGCGCGCGCTCCTTGTCGAACGTTGCATCATGAAAAACCTCAAGCACCTTGCGCGGCTTGGCTATACGCTCGGTAAGTGTCCGGTAGTCTTCATGCATTTCATGCAACAGGCCGTGATCATCATCGTCCAGTTCTGGAAGCGGCTGTTCGGCCTGCGACTCAGTGTCTATCACCTTCACAAGCAACAGTGCATGATGCGCAGTCAGCGCCCTCCCGGACTCGGTTATGATATGCGGCATCGGCACCTCATGCTCGCGGCAGGCCTCACCAATGGTGTATATCACATCATTGGCATACTCCTGCAGTGAGTAGTTCACACTCGCATTATTGGTTGAGAAGGTGCCGTCGTAATCCACCCCGAGACCACCACCAACGTCCACATGCGTGATATCCACACCCATCGCGCGGATACCCAGATAAAACCTGGCCACCTCCTGCAATCCGGTCTTGATGAAGCGTATATCTGTGATCTGACTGCCGAGATGGAAGTGGATGAGTTTAAGTATGTCCAGCCGGTTTTCATTCTCCAGTCTGGTAATAAGCTTCACCAGCTCGGAGGAATTGAGTCCGAACTTGCTGCGCTCTCCGCCGCTCTGTGCCCATCGGCCAGTTCCTTCACTGGCAAGCTTGACTCTGACTCCGCACATCGGAGTAACACCGAGTTCGTCGGCCACCTCGATCAGCACATCAAGTTCACTGAGCTGTTCGAGCACTATGAACACGCGATGTCCCACCTTCTGCCCCATCAGTGCGAGGCGCATGAATTCGTGGTCTTTGTAACCGTTGCACACAATGATCTGGTCGGTGCTTTCGGTAAGCCCCAGCACGGCCTGCAGCTCCGGTTTGGAACCACACTCAAGCCCGACGCCATACTCGGCTCCGAAGCGCACTATCTCTTCCACCACGTGCCGTTGCTGATTTACCTTGATCGGATAGACTGACGTGTAGCCAGCTTCATAATCAAAGTCGCGTATGGCATTGGCGAAGCGCCCGTTCAGCGTGTCTATCCTGGAACGCAGTATATCTGAGAAGCGCAGGAGAACAGGGAGTGCTATTCCCTGCTCTTCGAGATCGCGTGCCAGATCAGGGAGGTCCAGAACCTTGTCAGGACGACTTGGATCCGGACGCACCGTGACATGTCCGTGGTCATTTATGTTAAAGAAACCCAGTCCCCAGCCGGAGATGTTATACAGTTCCCGGGCATCATCCAGCGTCCAGGACTCACGGGGGGGCGCCGGCGGCGCGGGGTCAGTAGGTTGTGTAGGTTTCACGTGTGTTGCCATGGCGCAAAAACTAGGGGATTATCACAGCGGATACGAGTGATGCAGCTGTAATGAGGCCACAATTCATTACCGGTGCCGCGTGGACCGGTAACCTGATAGAACGTTTAGTAAACACTCTGACGGGCGGCGCTGCTGATCGCGCCCCGGTCAGACCGCGAATTGTAACATACCGGAGCCTTGGCTGCTCACGAGCACTTACCGTCCGCGGGCGGCTCGTACGCCAGGCCGACTCCGCCTCGCTCAACGGCGGCAGCCAGAAATCCGCATCTCAGCAGCTGGTCTCGGTTTACAGGGCTTTCGATATCCAGGAACTGCCCGGTAAAGAGCTGAAACTGGAGACCGACAATGCGGTCGCAACAGCTGTCACCGATCGTGGTGGCTACTTCGAAGCCAACCTCACCGCGCCTCCCGAACACCGCGAATGGAGCCCTGGCTGGCATACGGTGCGGCTCTCGGTCACCGTTGACGGACACCCGGTTCAGGCTGAATGCGCAGTTCAGGTGCCTGATGAAAGCGCCCGCCTGCTCCTTATCAGCGATCTCGACGACACCGCGATGGACAGCGATACCGTCAACACCTTTCGGATGCTACGTACAGTGCTGCTCCGGGACGCCGAGCGTCGAAATCCGGTGCCAGGTGTGCCAGCTCTGTACTCTGCGATCAGCCGCGGGAAAGGCTCAATTACCGGAAATCCCGTTTGTTATATCTCCAGTGGCGCATGGAATCTGTACGACTTCATCGTTGACTATCTGGATACCTACAGCCTTCCCCAGGGTGGTATCTGGCTTACGGACTGGGGTTCACGCGCCAGACGGTTCCGTGCTGTTGCCAACCAACACAAGAACGTCTATGTCGCGGAGCTGATGCGACGTTACCCGTGTCTTTCACTCCTTCTTGTTGGTGACGACACACAGGAAGACCCGGAACTCTATTCACAGCTGGCATCGGAGCATCAGAGCAGAGTCGCCGGGATCTGGATCAGAAAAGTCCATCACCGCCGCCGGCGTCAGCGTGTTGTGGAGTTACTTGGCAACAATATCAGAGGAGGAGGCGTGGATTTCATCTACGCTGCCGAAAGTGACGAGTTCGCGAGCCACGCGCTCGAGCGTGGCTGGATAGAGCCCGAATACGCACGATAAGCGAATCGCCGGCAATCTGTTGATTACCGGCGATTCGTCTTTTGGGCCGCGACAGCTGTGCGCTACCGGTCTGTTGTCATCTTGCGGTTAGCGGAGATCGCTTCCGCTCTGCGTTGAAGTCTTTGGAGTAACCGTGCCCGCCTTTGCTGGCTGAACCTGGTCCCGCCCTTTTTCGAGATACGGGATACCATGCACCATCCAGTCCGGCGGATCGGCGCCCTGCAGCTTCACTGCGAAAAACTCCAGCATCTTCTTGTCGATGTCCTTCTGATTGGCGCGCTTGGTGGGGTTATGTTCGTCGCCGTTGTACACCACCATGTACGCCTCCTTCTGGAGGCGGCGCATGGCAACGTAGAACTCGATCCCCTGATACCACGGCACAGCACCATCGTTGTCGTTTGCCATGAACAACACCGGTGTTGTAACACGGTCCAGGAAGAAGAGCGGCGAGTTCTCTATATAGCGCTCGGGATACTCCCACAGCGAACCACCGATCCGACTCTGCGTATGTTCATACTGGAATGTGCGGGCGAGACCCGACGCCCATCGTATACCACCGTACGCGCTCGTCATGTTCACAACAGTGGCATTCGGAACCGCAGCTGCGAACATATTCGTACGCGTGATCAGGAACGCGGTCTGATAACCGCCCCATGACTGACCTGTAATACCGATCCGCTTCGGATCCACAAAACCCTTCGCGATAAGCGACTGCACGCCGGGAATGATGGCCTTCTCCGCACTGGGCCCCGGATAGCCATCTGTGTAAACAATATCCGGCTGGAAGACCAGATAGCCGAGCGAGTTGTAGACAAGCGGATTGACCACGTTACGCCCGGTCGGCGCAACATAGTTGTTGAGACCGTCAGTCAGCTTCTCGTAATAGTACACAACCATCGGGTACTTCTTTGACGGATCAAACCCTTCAGGTTTGTGCAGCATACCGCGCAATGGTACGCCATCGGAGTTATACCACGACACGAGCTCCACCGTGCCGCGCGGGTACTCCGAATCCTGCGGGTTGGCGTTCGAGATCTTCGTCAGCTGTGCCAGCGAACTCCCGGTCCAGAGATCGGGGAATTCACGATACGTGGATTGGGTGAGCAGATACTGCTCAGCATCCTTTGCCTTTTGCAGTCCGGCATAGTTGCGATCACCCGAGATAAGCCGCACAGGGAGTGCTTCAGCTCCAACACGGTCCTGCCAGTAACCGGTGGCTTTTGTAAGTGAGTCCAATGTGCGCAGCGTTACAGGCTTTGTCGGATCCACAAACCGCTCGTCGCGGTCCAGGTTCACAAGCCGGAACGTCATACCGAGCCGCCGGCCTTCACCATCGGTGAGATTGCGCGGTGCAGCAACGCCTGTTGGATCCACTTCCCAGATGTCAAAACGATCGTTGACAAGCACGCGCTTGTCACCTGTCGTCCACCCTGCGAGACCGTAGGCCGGTGGGATGTCCGGTGAATCGAAAGTCTCGTTGTAGAAATTGATTCCGGTGATCTTTGCAGTCAGGTTGACTACTTTGCCTGTCGCGACGTTGTAGGCATACCAGTCATTCTCATCAAACCAGGTGATGTAGTTGTTCCCTGTTGAGAACTGGGCGCCTCTGCGAAGCCTGGTGATCACCGGGGTGCGTGCACCGCTGACAGCATCAAGCAGATATACGTCCGACGCACCTTCACCCCAGAACTGCGGTATAGCGTATTCCAGTGTGTTCTGTGCCAGTGCCCGCTTTCCGTCGTCAGAAAGCACTATCTGTGAAAGCGAGTCATCGCCGAGCTTCACCCACTTGCCGGTGGAAAGTTGATATACCGCGAGATGTGTCCTGTTGCGATCGCGGCCGGCGCTGAGCCGTTGTTGAGTCTGGATACTGCCGTCCTGCCAGTGCCACAGATCATACACAGCCTTGTCGGCGAGTGAATCCGCTGGAATGGAATCAGGTGGTACAAAGCCCAGCGAAAAGGTGATTGCATTTCCTTCGCGGGTAAAACCGATTCCACCTTCCGATACAAGCATCCCTGCCGGAGCCTCGTCTGCTGAAATGATCTTGCGTGCTGCAATTGTCTTCCCCTTGGCGGGCTGCAACGACGTGTAATAGATCGATGACAGCGGCTTCGAAGTGGTATCACCCAGATCGGTGGAGAAAATGAGCTGCGTCCCCTTGCGATCAAAGCCGATGCTGCGGTAGCTGGCGTGTCCTTCCAGAAGCGGAGTAACACTGCCTGCACCGAGTTCACGCAGGAAGATCCCGTTGTTGACGCTGTCGCGTGTGGTAACTGCATACGCGAGATACTTGCCGTCGGTATCGAACTGATAGTCAGTGACGCCTGCAAGCTTGGTTTCACTCCCGGTAGCGAGTTCACGGAGCATTACGGTGTTGCCGTAGCTGCGGCGCGCTCCGGGAGTCTGTGCTGCTGCCGGCGGGCCACCACCCCCCGCGCGTCCGCCACCTCCACCGCCTCCACCTGCACGCCCGCCGCGCCCTGCACCGGCACCATTTCCGGCTGCGGCGCCGCCCGTCGAAGCTGAGTCTTCTTCCAGGTAGGCCACATACCGACCATTCTCAGCGGCCAGTTTGAAGCTCCGTACCGATGGGATTTTCGTAACGGTACCGTCTGCCAGATTCATCACGCCAAGTGTATTGCGCGGCTGCGGTGATCCCCGCCTTGCGCGTGCTTCGTCCACTTCCTTGCGCGTCGGATAAATCAGGAACACTACATACTTGCCATCGGCTGTGACCTGCGCCGCCTGCGCATTGAAGCCGCCGCCGGAGGAGCCTGCCGTCTGATTAGGGCGACCTGTGTAGCCGCGTGGCACCCTGTACTCAGTGGTGCCACTGGTTGAGCGAACGATGAGCTCGCCTTCGCCTACCACCGGACTGACGGTATAGACCGCCCATTTGCCGTCAGCAGAAAGCGTGGCTCCCGAGATAGAACGCCACTCATCGTAGGTGTCCTGCGTGATCGGCTTCTTGCCGGCAGGGAGCGGTGGAGGAGTCCACCGTGAAACGTTGGTGTATGGATTTGCCGGAGCTGTACTGCTCTGAGCGCCGACTGAAGCGGCACCCACCGATAGAGCCAGTACGGAGGTCCACGCTACCCAGGAACGCGGTTGGATCATGTGCTTGGTTTGCATCGTTGTACAGGAAGGAGAACAGGTTGCGGGCTGGTCGCGCGGGGCGTCCGCCACCAACTTGAACAACGTGTATCACACTCTTAAGTGTGACCAGCTTACTTATCAGTAGCCGTGCGTCAACCTTATCAGGCTGGCGCTTCCTCTTATGCTAACCCGTAGGCGCCTGCGGCGTGAGGTCGGAAATGGGTCGTTTGCTTGGATATTTTGGACGGGGACTGGTTCTCCTGGCCCCCATCGTAGTCACGGGGTGGGTCTGCTGGCTTGTCTTCACGCGTGTAGATGGCCTGCTCGGCCTCGGTATCCCGGGGCTGGGTTTCGTCATCACGATTCTGCTCATCACGCTGGTGGGTTTCCTCGGTTCCAGCATCCTGACCAGATCTGCTGTAGGAATTGTCGACGGCGTACTCACCAAGCTCCCGTTCGTACGGCTCCTGTATGGCTCCACAAAGGACCTGCTTAATGCCTTCGTCGGTGAGAAGCGCAGATTCGACAAACCGGTGCTTATGCGGGTCAACGACAACACTCCACTGCACTTCGTTGGTTTCGTAACGCGCGATGCTCTTGAGAGCCTGTCGCTCCCCGGGTTCGTAAGTGTGTACTGCCCGCACTCCTACAATTTCTCCGGGCAGCTCTATGTGGTACCGACTGCACTTGTAAAGCCGATCGACGTTTCAAGCGCCGATGTTATGGCGTTCGTTGTATCAGGGGGTGTATCCGGGCTGGGAATCGAAAGCGCAGACGCCAACGCGTGACGCTGGTGCTCAAATACGAGACGTCGTGAGTGGGCTCTCCGCACCGTTGCGAAGCAGTTCCATCCGCTCTTCCACGAACGACACAAGTTCAGCCATCCTTTCGGCGTCGAAGATGAGCTCAACACCAGCTGCATGATAAAGCTCGGGGAGCGATCTGGTACCGCCGAGTGCGAGGAAGTTTTTGTAGTCGCGGACAGCGCCCTTGTGATCCCTTACGCTGTTCCGGAACACCTGGAGCGCGCCCAACTGTGCGATCCCATACTCGATGTAGTAGAACGGCAGCTCAAAGATATGAAGTTGCCGGTACCAGCGCGCCACCCGCTCGCGCTCGAGTCCGCTCCAGTCCACACCCTGCTCAAAGCGCGAGCGCAATGTAAGCCACTGCCTGTCGCGGGCGTCTGCGTCTGTACCATCGGCACTGGTGTAGATCCATGCCTGGAACGCATCTACGCTCGCGATGTGCACCAGTGCGCCAAGTATATCCTCGAAGTGTGCAAGCCACGCTGAGCGCGCGTCATCGATCGTGTAATAGCCCGTTGGCTGTGCCAGGTAAGGCATGGCCAGCAGCTCCATTGACATGGATGCCAGCTCCGCTGCCTCATGCCCGGTCTGTCTGTGCCATGTAAGTGGCAGCCCGAAACTCGCGAAGTTGTGAAAGCAGTGTCCTGCTTCGTGCACGAGTGTCTGGACATCATCAGGAACGCCTACAGCATTCATGAAAATGAATGGACGCTGCCGGAATGGAAGATCGGTGCAGTAACCACCTGGTGCCTTTCCGGGGCGACTTTCCAGATCAAGCAGCCCCTCCTTGATCATGGTGCCAAACTGCCCCCCAAGTTCCGGATCAATACGCGTGAACACCTGCTGCGCCCTGGACTTGAAAGTATCGACATCCTGGAATGGCTTCAGTGGATGCTCAGATGTGATATCCAGCGTGACATCCCACGGACGGAGAATATCCACACCCAGTTTCTGCTTTCGGTACTCCATTAGCCTCGCAACGGCAGGACTGACGGTAGCTTCGACTGCATCGTGAAAGCGACGGCAGTCGTCGGGTGTGTAGTCGAAGCGGTGCTTGGCGGCAAAGCAGTACTGCTGGAAGTCAGCAAACCCGGACTCCTGTGCAACCTGACTGCGAAGGGTCAACATTTTGTCGAACAACTCTGCAGCCCGGTCGCGTTCCGCCACCCAGGCCTCTGCACCAAGCCTGAACGCGCGTTCGCGTACGTCGCGGTCATGCGCTTTGAGATACGGCTGCAACTGCGGGATGGTCTTGCGTTCACCCTCCCACTCTACGAAGAGCCCGCCGCTGATCTTTTGGTACGCAGCCGAAAGCTCCTCAATAGCCGCAAACCGCTCCTTGTTGGCCTCCCTGAAGATCTCGATATCAGTCCGGAAACGATGGAGGGTCGTGGCCATGTCGGGCTCATCCCAGCCGACGTCGATCAGCTTCCGCGCAAGGCGGACCTGCTGTTCTTCGACCTGCGGAAAGATATCCATTGAAAATCGGAGGTAGGTCTTCTCAGCTTCGGTATCTGCTGTGTTGCCCGTGTAGGCAACCATGGCAAGCGCGCCGGCCTCACTAAGCATCTCTTCGAGCCGCGACCATTCTGCAAGCCACGCCGCCGTGGCGTCTGGTGTGTCCCGATTTAGAGGCACCGCCGCCAGCATTTCATAGTACGGCGATATACCAGCCCAGGAGGCAGTCCTGAATGCCTCCGGGGAGTCTGGAAGGCTGATTATCGGCTGAGTCACACCGCTCCGATCACTTGCCACGTGGGTTCTTCATTTGGTGTTCTGTTATTCACGACCGGGGCGTCTCCCCGGCTCCGACCAATCTAGCATGCGGTCGGCAAACCCGGAGTCGCTGAAATACTCAACCCTAACCGCTTTGCTGCCGATACCAGCAGTGTGACACTCATGTTCAGCAAAGCAATGCTAAGGCATACGATCTCCCTGATATCAGCCCTCCTGATGCTGCTCCTCCTTCCTGGCTGCAAGAGCGCAGAAGAGGTGCCGGTACCGGGCTCCCTACTGGTTGTCCAGGGCGACCTCCAAGTTGCCGCCGCTGGTGCCCAGCTCCCAACCCAGCTGATCCTCCGGGTCAAAGGTACCGACGGTGAACCCATGGAGGACACCCCGGTCAGCTTCCAGGTTATCCAGGGCGGTGGAGCGGTTGACCCACCCAGTACCAAGACCGATGCCAATGGCGAGGTGAAGGTGAAGTGGACGCTCGGCCGCCTCGCAGCCGTCCAGTCCCTGCAGGCCGCCGTTCCCGGCCTCGACCCCATCCGGCTCAATGCCACGGGAGTTCTCCCCGACAAAATGATCGTTGTTCAGGGAAACAACCAAAGCGCCAAGGCGGGTGCTCAGCTTTCTGTGCCAATAGTGCTGCGGGTGACAGGCGGGAACAACATCCCGATGCCCGGCGTCAATGTATCTTTCACCCTCTCCGGTGGCTCGGTGACACCAGCTTCTGCGGTTACCAATGCAACCGGCGAAGTGACCGTTCGCTGGACCATAGGTCCCGCCGGTCAGCATACACTTGAAGCATTCGCACTGGCACTGACACCTGTACAACTTGCCGCAACTGCAAACTGATGGCGGAAATGAACGCAGCAGCGATAAACAACAACCGCCAGAGCAACACACTGCAAATTCGATACGCGGCCGCACGGTAGTAATTACCGGCGGCTCGGGCGGCATCGGATTCGAGGCCGCCGCAGGGCTGGCAGGACGAGGTGCCCGGGTCGTACTGGTCGGACGTAGTCCGGCAAAGACCAACGCGGCAGCCGAACGCATTATGGCGATGCACGGTGTTGGAAGCGCAAAAGTCCAGACTGCTGTTGCCGACCTGCTGTCACAGAAGAATGTGCACGCGCTCGCCGACAAACTGCTTGCAGATCACAGCAGCATCCACTGTCTGATAAACAATGCGGGTGCAATTTTTGTGGATCGCGCCGAAACCACTGAAAGGCTTGAGCGCACATTCGCTCTCAATCACCTGGCCCCGTTTACCCTCTCGCTCCGTTTGCTTGCGCGTCTCGCAGCGTCCGCAGCCCCCGGTGCGCCATCGCGGATCATTAATGTCTCAAGCCGCGCTCACATCCGGGGTGTGTTCCGCAGCAATGACCTGCAACGCGTGCACCGATACAGTGCGTGGAGTGCGTACGGTAACAGCAAACTTTACAATATCCTCTTCACACGGGCGCTTGCTCTGCGGCTTAACCCGGAGATTGTCACCGTCAACGCTCTGCACCCGGGAGTGGTTTCAACACGGTTTGCCATTGATAACGGCTGGTGGGGCCGCTTGATGCGACGCATCATGGACGTGGTATCCATCACTCCGGCCGAAGGCGCAGACACAATGACCTGGCTGGCCTCAGACCCTGCTGTCGCCGGTAATTCAGGCGACTACTTTGCCTTCCGGAAACCGGCGCGCATTTCACGCGACGCGGCAAGCAGGGACAATGCGGAGCTGCTCTGGAAGGAAAGCGAGCGGCTGGCGCATTTAAACGCGGATAGCTTTATCCCTGGCTAGTCAGAACAACCAGTCGCGAAAAACGTCAAAACCCAGCTGCATACGTGGCATTACATCACCACTCAGTCGCGAGCATGGCGATGTGCCGGGATCCACACCCACCTGTAGCGTAAGTTGGCGCGCAAGCAGGTACTCCACTGCAACACCGGCCCACACTGATACTCCCTGTGCAGCTGATGCGCTGCCGCCGCGACAGACTCCGGTATTGAGCCTGAGGAATGTCTTGTCACTCAGCTGCTTTCCGGCAACAATACTCAGGTTGTCAATCAGTGACATGGCTGACAGATCATCACGTGCACCACCCGGCGTCTGGATCTGCAGTGTGTTGAACTGGAATGGCAGCAAACGCTGCAACGTACCCTCCAGCGCACCGCCCACAGTTGGCACGAGCACACCTGCCACCGCACGTACCGTGCTCTGACTCTTGCCGTCAAGCGCGAACGTTGGTGCACCGAATATCAGCAGCGAAATAATCTCTGAGTCTGGTGCACCTGAATACAGTGGATCCGGGCTGCTCAGTGTGAGCACAGGCGCTTCCAGCGTCCCACCTATATGCACACGCACCGGGATCTGCGCTGATTCCGACGAACGGACGATGTTGGTCGCCGTCATATCGACAGTGGCGGGAATCGCATTATTACCGAAGAACTTCACGATCCCGGAGTCTATACTGAACGAGCGCTGTACCACACCGAGATTCAGACGATACGTGCCGCGCCCTGCCTGGATCTCACCTTCCGGCGCAATGGTTTCACCTGTTGTTATAAGGCCGATTCCGCCGGTTACACGCACCACAGCTTCCGGTGTATTCACCCATACTTCATCGCCGAACTCTACACGCGCATTCCTGACATTGAGGTACCGACCCAGCGCCGCAAACGACTCAGTTGCTGTCTCAGCAACCGGTACCTCATCGGTACCGAGCAATTCCCGTGCAGCCGGCGATGACAAGTCCAGCGCAGTACTCGCACCCAGTGGGTCCGCGATAATATTCGCTTCGGGGATAAAGACGCGCCCCGTAATGGTCGGCCTGCGCAACGGGCCTGCCGCAAGCAGATCTGCGCCGCCAACAAGACGCGTACCATCGCGGAGGTGCGCCAGTAACGTATTGTTGGCGTGGAGCTGCAAGCGCATCTGGGCGGTTTCACCGCGTGCAAAGCGCACCCCGCCACTTGCACTCACGGTGTCGTTGCGACCACCACTCCGGAACCGCAGTCTGTCGAGCACAAGAGAATCGCGCGATGCCCTCAACTCCGCGCGCCCCTCTACAGGCTCGATGCCAACATCCTCAAGCCACGCTGAAAAGTTATCAATCGCCATCTCACCCTGCGCATACGGGAAGTCCAGTGTACCTCCAAGGTGCATCTGACCATCCACGACCCCCAACAGCCGCTCAATTCCCGGGAAACTCACTCCCAGTGCACCCAGTTGCAACTGAGTCGCAAAGAGATCCGCATCCACTGTGTCTGAAAGAAGACGCTGTTCCACCGGACCTATAGCGAGATCC
>CAZDMG010000067.1:0-13400 GCA_964506655.1 uncultured Gemmatimonadaceae bacterium | reverse complement strand
TTTGGCAGCTTTGTTTAACGCGCGCCACGGACTCATGGCACAGACCAGTATCGAACGTGCTGTGCTAAAGGCCGTTGTTGATTCGCTGACGGCGCCGTCGTCGAATATAAAATTGCTGGTGATTGCGGCGCCGGAAGAATGCATGCCGGAAGAGATTGGTACCCGGAAGGGGATTGATTGTGTGGGGAAAAGGTTCACCGCTACCGGGCGATTGAGAGCTGCTGCAGCTGCCGAGGGTATTGCGGGTGCAGTTGGCGGCCGGGTTACGGGGAATCCGATGCAGGAGATACAGCTATTTCGCATACCGGCGAGCACGCCCGTTCAACGCTTCTGCTTTGATGCAACAGAGTTTGCCGCACTGCTTATGCCTGGCCCACTCACCGAGATCGAACCTGACAGCCTCTGGTATATCACGGTGACATTGTACAAATATCCGAAACAGTCAGAGTGCTACGGTGTGGGCAACGTCGTTGCGGTCGGAGTGGTGCGCGTTGGGAACGCAGTCCGCGTGGAATTCATGGACTTCAAGCGTCTCTACATGGGCATCCCTGCGCCACCGCAGTAGGTTCGGGATCCGTGTGCTGCCTGGGTATAGTCACACGCGCAGGCTGTCGCTTACCAGCCTGAATCTCTTTCATCTCCTTCACGCTCTGGAGGAGTTGTTCGAATAAATCTTTCCGCAAGGCTACTCTTTCACCTATGGTAATCCGCCATTGATGCACAGTCTGCGGGGTAGTGTACGCCATAGGCGTATACCAGTCAATCGCATAGAATGCGCTCTCCCCGGCCAAAGGCCCAGGATCCGGCCTACATTCGTGGGAGCGTAAGGTGAGCCTTGCCGGATAGGCAACACGCATGCTAAGGCTCGATAGAGCCCAAATGCCGACCTATTACACGATTGTCCGGATAACCCCCCGCATGCCCGCCGCGTCGACAACAGAACTGACGCGCACGCACTCGCACTCACTCAGGCGGCCCGGAACCCCAGGATTTTCGAGAAACTCCATTCACCCAGGGCGCCGCGCTTGTACTCCAATAAGACATCGAACCCCGGAGTCTGAACAGGCGACGGCTTCGTCCATTGCAACACACTCACCGTAACAACCAGCGTCAAGTCATCACCGCGACTCGCACTCAGTAACCGCGCCACATTCCTCGGTGTAACAGCACTGCACCATGCGGCCTCGCGTCCGTCGCGCGAGCTGCAACGCACTACGGAATCGCTCGGCTCGGCTTTCAGCGTCGGGAAGGGGTTATCAAGCTCACTGGCTGTGACCGTGCTGCCGAGTAGGTCGTGGAGCTGGCGGAGTGCGGTGCGGGAGGACAGAGCATCCACAGATATTGTTTGATCAGCGTCTGGAGGTCTGTTGTTGGCGGTATGGTCAGCCACTCTCTTTATCGCGTCCTGCGCTATAGCCAATGGCGAACCAAGCGAAGACTGCTGGCCGTTTGCGCGCTGACCCGAAACAAGCAGAACAGCGAACGCAACGCCAAGCGAAATTGGCCTGAGTGTGCGGATCATCGGGGCTCCCTCCATTTGAGACGCCGGGTAGCGGTTTTCCCCGCGCCACCGGCAGGCGATTGGTTAAGGCAATCTGGGGCTCCAGGTGCAAGAGACGCAAGCACGGTGCACCAGCGGAGTCGCAAACCGCACTCCGCTGCCACTGGGGCGACTCGCGGCAGCCCGCGCCAGCCGGTCCGCATCCCTCTGCCCGCTGCCGCAACCCTGAGGCTGGACAATATCCCCCCGGGGGGTTATTGTAAGGAAGGGACACTGATACGGCCGGTGCGGCACTTGCCGCGCTATGCTACCTGATCGGTGCACAACTCAACTGCAACTTTTTATACCGGGGAACCCCATGGCGACTGTCACAATCGGCGATGCCAACCTTGACGATACCATCGCGAACAATGAGATGGTGCTGCTCGACTTCTGGGCAGAATGGTGTGGACCGTGCCGGATGTTTGGTCCCATCTTCGAAGAAGCCTCCGAAAAGCATGGCAACATTGTTTTCGGTAAAGTCGACACTGAGGCCGAGCGCGAGCTGGCTGCCGCGGCAGGCATTGCATCTATCCCGACGCTCATGGCTTTCAAGAAAGGACATCTCGTCTTTTCACAGGCCGGCGCGCTTCCGGCCAGCTCGCTCGATGAGCTCGTCACCGCTCTGGTAGAGCTGGATGTTGAGGCTGCAATCGCCGAACAGGAAGCCAATGAAAAGCAGGGCAAACAAGACTGAAGCTGATAACCCGGAAAGGAGATACAGCACTATGAGCAGCACAACAAAATCTTACACCATGACCACCACACTTAATCGTGGTTATGAAGACAGTGTCGCCGATACCCGCAAGGCACTGACAGATGTCGGGTTCGGTGTACTGACAGAAATCGACATCCAGACAACACTCAAGAACAAACTCGGTGTCGATGTACCTGCACAGATCATACTCGGCGCCTGCCGTCCGCCACTTGCACACCGCGCACTCGAAGCCGAACCGTCGGTGGCTGCACTGCTCCCGTGCAACGTTGTAGTGCGTGACATTGGAAGCGGCCAGACGGTTGTAGAAGTAATCGACCCGGAGATGATGATGTCGGTGACATCTGCGCCAGCGCTTGCAGAAGTTGCCGCGGAAGCAAAGGATCGGTTGCAAAAGGCATTGCTTGCGCTTGGTGGCACTGCGGCCCAGGTCACAGCGTAGAACCCAGGGGAAGTACAGGGATGAGGCTCGATCCGGAAGAGATGACGGCGATCATCAACCGTGCCAAGCGTGCGCATGGGCACCTGGGGAAGGTGATCACCATGATGGAAGAGGGGGCACCCTGTGAAGACGTACTTACGCAACTCTCCGCGGTCCTTAAAGCGCTTCAGCGCACAGGGTTCGCGACAGTAAGCGTGGGGATGCAGCAGTGCCTCCAATCCGGTGATGCACCGGATAGCGAAGCAGTACAAAAGATGCAGAAGATGTTTCTCAATCTTGCCTAACAGCCATAACTTCGGTCCGGGCACGCAATTGCCGGACCGCCTGTTCCTCCAACTCATGTCAGGGTACTCTGATGACTGATCCGACGCATACGCACGGCCCGGCCGTACTGAATGAACTGGCCCCTCTTGGGAGGGAGCTCAGAAAGGCAATCCCGGATGTTTATACCGGTTTCGCCAAACTGAGTCAGGCTGCAATGGCACCAGGCGCGCTCGATGCACGCACCAAGGAGCTTATCGCACTCGGCATTGCAATCGCGAACCAGTGCGACGGATGCATTGCTTCACATGCACGGAGCGCAGTACGTGCCGGTGTTACAGAGCAGGAGGTTGCAGAAATGGTTGGTGTCTCCATCCTGATGATCGGCGGGCCCGGAACAGTTTACGGGCCGCGAGCATACGCTGCCTTCCGGGAATTCAAAGAGGCCGCTGCCAAACCTTAAGTGGTTGAGCAGCGGCCCCTGCGGCATGTCGTCTCCGCGTTAAAGGCTTAAGGAGCGGAGATAGCTGCATCATTCCCGGGATTTCATTGCTACCCTGAATGCGCATCAGGTGAATCGCTCGCCCCTGTTTCGAGCCAGTGCAGAACATACATGGCGCATACTGAGGCCAGATTCCCGACGGTGATCGCCACGACGACTCTCGTGATACGCGACAAAATTCCCCCTCCTGTGTACGATGAAGTTGGTGTTGCCTGCGCTAACTTCCAGGTGACGCAGCAAAGTTCACGGTTGGGTTGGCTCGAACCTGAGTTTGGCCACGAGCCCCCGGAATCCATCGACCACCAGGATGCTGCGTGGGTTGCCATCGATGAACCGAAGAATGGATGGTAGCGTACGACCTCCAGCCGGAGCCGAGATGGTGCCGAGATTGTCGCCAGTTCCCAATGAGAAGCGCTGTATCCCGTAACGACCTTCAGCATCCTGCCTCGCACCCAACACGAAGAGTGTATCCCCGATTCGCGCGACGTCTGAGATGATTTCGGTAAAGGTCTGTCGCTTTTCGCGCGACTCCAGTTGCGCACGGTACGCTTGCTCTAACTCAGGAGCAATGCAGCTCTCTATGCGGCGATGCAAGCGAAAAGTCGTGCCATTGTATTCGTAGAGATCGACAACGCCGGAGACGGCATAAAAAACGGCGACCAGACCATCGAGCAAGCGTAACTGTGGGCGATTTGGCCCAGGCAGTACAAATGCGGGGGGGGTAAGCTCCTCTCGTCGTACGTTCAACACCGCAAGAACACCTGAACCTTTCGCGTGCGCGGTGAGCAGTACCGCACTGTCACGCACTGAGCTACGGATGACTTGATGCGCAACAATCAACTGTCCATCGTCCGTGACATCAAAGTTGGTCGCTGAGCCGGGAACTTCGACATCGCCGCTTGGTTGACCTGACGCATCGAAAGACAAAAGCAATCTTCTGGACGGATCCAGAATCCAAAGCTCACCCGTTGCAGGCTGAAATCGCACCTTCGTCGGCCCGTGGAATTCACCGGGGCCCATCCCCCGGGTTTCCCGCGCCCAGACGCGTTGAAGGTTGCTGTCGGTCACGACGACACCTGGTACGCGCCTGTCTACAATCGCAACCCGATCGTTGTGGCCTGAAATGTCTACGGGTTCGACCGGTTGCCATCCACGATCCTGATCTCGAACCGGAGTTCGAGCTCCCTCCGGGAGCATAGCGGTCAGCTCGATCAACCGTGTGTTCTCAGTTATGCTCCCAAGACAAGCGAACATTGGCCAACCCGACGTTGCAGCAACGGGTGCCGCAACGTCGGGATTGAAACTGATCTCTCTATCTCCGCTGGAAAACCCGGGGTTGGAACACCCCCCTGCGGAGATCCACAGTATTACCGCGCCAACGACTCGCCGTCTCCAACCATCCACCGTCATCCGTTGCAGTAGCCGCAGATCTCTCCCTCACAAGGGAGTTCGTCTGCACGGGATTCGCTACTGGGTGCGCCAGCAGGCAGCGGAGCGGCGACAAGTGTTGCCATAAGGGGCCGCTCCATACAGAGACTCCGGATAAAAGGTCACAAGCGCCACCGCACACAGTGTCGGCGGTGAAATACGCCACCAATCTGACCGACTCCGCTCCCCCAGTCAAGAATACGACCTTCCTGCGGATCGCGAGCTCGATACCGTGGATGCTGACCGAGGCGTTTCGCCGTGCGGTGCTGCGGTTGTTCGTGCGGCTCGAACTCTTCGACGAAGACCAGGCCGCGGGCATGCTGACGTGGCCGCATTCCGGGTTCCGAGTGCAGACCGCCGTGTGGGTCCCCGAGGCCGATCGCGCACGTCGGCAGCGAAACGGTCCAAGCGAGTCGACAATGCGACGGCGATGATCTGGAAACTCGCGCTGGTGGGCGACCCTGCTTCAGCAGATATTCGGGGTCGACCCGCTCGCGTGCCCGTCCTGCCACGGCGCGATGCGCGCTTCCGATTGCGCCCGACTGCAGCAAGCATCGTTAGCTGGGGACGCTTCTCTATTCCACGTCACTACGACATCCTCGCTCGCCATCGGTCCCAGGCTACATGGCCATCGTCAAACCCCATACACCTTAGGATGACAGCGCACACAAGCTCAGATATTGCGAGAACTTGGTTTGCAAGGCGGAGTTCTGGCCGCGTAGCAGTCGCAGGGACTACGAGCCGCCCTCTATGGAAGGCCTCGTTTCTTGCAGTGCACCACTCCTCAACTTCTCGCTGCGTAATCTGAAACCCAAGACCACTCAGATATTCAGTGATCGGAACGGATGCATTTCGATGCTCCCGACTTGATGCGCCTTCGCGGGCGAGCAGCTCAAGTGCAGAGAAGGCAAGAAAGTGATGAAGCTCCACAAACGGGGTCGACAGTCGCGAGATCTCTAGCTGACGAAATACAGCCATCCTAAGCGCATCAGACGGATTCTCGACTTCGAATCGATCGAGAAACAGCTGAAGAAATGAGGCCATCGACCCAGGCGCCCAGACATCATCTTTAATGCAAGGTGGATAGGGCTGTCTGTCGTATAGTACAGGAAGCGGTCTCCCGAGCTTCTCTGGTCCGACAAGGCTCGTGATCGAGTCACCAGGGCTGAGTACGATCAAGAGGGTTGTCTCTACTTGTCGTTGCTGAGCGAAAGTCATCGCATCGGCGAGAAGCCTAACCCGTTTCCACTCGTCGAACTCATCAACAGCTTCGGTCTCAATTACGCCGTAGCCCGTCAAATGCAGTCGTCTGCGTTCGCGCATGAGCTCGTTAAGCTGAACGAAGCCATGTAGCGGCACCAGACGCATGCCCGTGAGCTGGATCTCCTTAGTGAACGCAAACCCATAGATCCCGAAGTATCGCTCTCTGGAATCTTTGCGATCGTCATTGTTAGTCATCGTGATCTCTGGCTCGACCAGCTAACGCCACGGTTCAGCAGCAGGCGAATCCAAAAGAGCGCGCGTAGCGCGCATACCAAAACTCGCCTTGTTCATCTTTACTATCCCCCGTGTTGGACGCGATCCGAAGAAACCACCTGATGCTACTCGAACCAAAGAACCTCGACCCAGTACCCGGCCTTTCCACCTGCGACATCAGCGAGCCGGCATCGAATCTCGGGCTACTGAAGCCGTCGGTCAATGGTCAGAACGTGATATGAAGCTCGATTTCATACAGGGAATATTTGCTGCCTGGAGTCGATGCTGGTCACATGTGCCTGAACTCGCGTGCGTCCTTCGCGCCCTCCCTGATTCGAACCACAGAACACATAAGGCACGCCCACGTCACACACTACGCATTGTACGCCGTCAGCGACGCTCTCCCGGCAAACCAGCGAGGCGCACACGATATATCGGAACAGCGTAGCCGCCGTTCGCTTCACGAGGCGTGCCGGCGAAAAGACTGTCCGCTATGCGATATCCCGGGACCGAATCGAGACGCATCGATGCTATCAGCATGCCGTCACGGAGATCTATGACATCGATCACGGCGTCCGTATAGCGCGTGAGATCGACGATCTCTGCGTGATCCTGCGCAACAGCTCGAATCGCTGTTCGCCAGCGTCGGTCAGCAATGGACACTCCTACCCACAACCGATCCGATGCATCGTGATACACTGACGCGATCCGTGTCTGTGGCGGATCGGTTGCAGGATTCCAGGGTCGTTGTTGCGGACGCTCACGATTGGGAAACCAGCTCACCTGTCTGGTGAGTCGCTCCGTCATCGCAAAGGTACGGCTGTCCCAGCGTTCGACGTTATATGCACCTTCGTGTGCCGCCCAGAGGTGATCAGCTTCCCGGTGTCGACCGATAACCCGCAAAACGAGTTCCGGAATATCAGGACGAAAGAGACCTGTTTCCGATCCAAAGGAGCGAACAGTGCGCCCTGATATGTCGAGCAAGTGGAGCGGAAAACCGATCTGCGACCTGCCTCTTGCGTCGAGCGCCAGAACCATCCGACCGTCGTCCAGCACGACAGCTTGCGTTTGCGGTCTGAGCGCCAGTGGCGCGCTACGCACAAAGGAGAGGTCGGGCCCGAAGACGCTGACCCGCGACAGTTTATTGTCCAGCACGTGAATCGAATCGCCGCGCGTGATGCGGACAACAGCGATCTCCTCAAATTCCCCTGGCCCACCACCTTTCCGCCCAATCGTACTCAGATAACGTCCGCGCTGATCGAACACTTTGAGCGAAGCGCCATACCTCTGAAAGAGGAAGAAGCGTCCCCGTGAGTCCACCACGACCTGTGACCGTTCACTTTCCACGATGCCCGGACCATCAGCATCGCCGATATCCAACAGGTGATCGAACAGAAGCGTGCAACGCGAACACACCGGACTCGTTGGAATCGTGCGAGAGACGGGCTGCGCAGTCGCTACGGCACCCGTCAGCGAGAGTGCGACCAATGCCGCAGCAAATCGCCCTCTGAAAACCCGGGATCGCAGCTCAGGAATTGCGGTGGCTGTAATCGCTTCGCAACAGTTCATCTCTTCTTCTGTTTGAAATACGAGTAGCCAACCATCACACCGTGAGTCACCCTCGTTGGCACGTAGTACGAACTCTCTGGAGTTTTATAACCGCTATCGTAGCCTGAAACCAACTCCAATCGCAGCGCGCTATTTCCAATCGGGAACCTCATTCCTATACCAGCATGCGTACTGGGTAAGAAACGGAATCTTGGCGCAGTGCTGTCGTCTACATAATTACGAACAGAGCTGACGCCGGCGCCAGCCAATACGTACGGACCGCCAAAGGAAACAATTCCGTTCTCCTGTTTCAGTAACCGCCACGAAAGTCGAAAGGAACCCGCAAACTGCGCGCGCCGCTGTTCATCCATGCGCTTGTCATTGTAGGCCGCGCGAAACTCGAGGCCACCACGTTTCGTGTCGTCGAGCCAACCTAATCGCAGCACAACCGGGACCGTTTGCGACGGAACACCTGCGGTTCTGATCGCAAACGACGCACCTGCATCAACACCCAGCTCGATAACTTCTGTACCGGAACGAGGCCGTTGAGCGTATGTTCTCCCGATCGGTAGGGTTGAGAGAACAGCGAGGAGTGCGACACACCAGCGGACACCTGTCATCTTGTCTCCTTATGAGGCGAGAAGGTTACCAGCATCGTTACGACTGCAGTAAGAACGAACGCAGGTAAACCTCGTACACCCGAAAGATAAGTCCCACGTACAGTCGCACAAGAATCGTCCCGGCTTCACCCGAGGTTCCACCTCGTGAGTGGCAACCGCACATTTGCAGACAGCCGACGATGTCGACCGCGAAGTCGCGCTCGCCCGTCAGACGATTGTGCAATACAGTCTGCCCGGTCTCATCGCACCACGACCACGCCCGAATTGGTCGCGCCAAATACTCCGTGCGCCCCTTCCAGTCCGGAGCGCGTTATCAGCGTATCCGTCAGGTATCGCGCGTAGTTGCTGTCCAGTGCGACGACATACACCGAGCTGGGCAGGTCGCCGATAAGAATGGGAATCGCGACGGTGTCCACCGTCAGTCGTTGGCCCATCAGTGGGCTCGCCGGCTCCACGGTGGCACCGAACACCAGGTACAATGGAACTCCGGGTACCCGCGGCCACACGACGCGGAGGCCTTCTGGCGTCGTGACCAGTCGCGGTTGCGGTGGGTCGGGGATCCGCGTGATCCCTTCGATCGTGTGGCCGGCATATCGCACGAACAACCGATAGGCCTCACCCGGACGCAGGTCCGCGCGGCCGAGACCACGCGAGGTGGCACTGTCCGCCAGGAGATAGTTTCCGCTTGTCGGACGAAACGGAAGACCTCCTCCTGGCGGAACCGGTGGCTCCACTTCGGTCCAATCGAAACGCGTATCGTCAGCGACGCGAAAGGTGTCGAATGAATCCGCGCGCACGTATTCCACGTATGTCGGCACGCCAGTCGTGGCGAGAACCGCCGTCAGCGGATAATCCCATATCCCCGGAACGGCAGTGGTGAGCCTCAGTGATCCCGGTGGGGAAAGGATGAGCACCAGCATCGGATCGCTCGTGCGCGAATAGAGCCCGGAACCAGGATCACATGCTGCGATCAGCAGCAGGATCACGCACCGAATCCATCGACGAGACTTTCGACGGGACCTGGCTACCATCGAACGTCCAGGCCGATCGACGGCAGTATTGGCAGACTGCGACGCGTCGCGCCGCCGTCGACGCATGCACGTCCGTTTCCAGCGCACTCGAGGTAGCTAGGCAGGTGATATTGAATGCCGTTCGTTCGCATGAACAGGTTGATCACCTGGGCAGAGAGCTGCCAGTCACTCTGTCGGAATTGCCACCCATAGGTGAGGCTTGCATCGGCGCGTCGATATCCCGGAAAGCGGGCGGTGTTCGGCTTTCCGTACACATAGCGTTGCCCATAGCCGAAGTCCATTGGCACCAGCACTCGGTAGAGGACGGGAGTGGTGGCCGGCCCCGAATGTGCCTGAAACACCGTGTTGAATGAAAGCCGCTTCGACAACGACAAGGCGGCATACAGGCTTACCTGATGCGGGATATCCCAGGCGCTCGGTCGCATCTGCCCCTGATACACCTCCCGCACCCGTTCACCGGTATACGTGCTGTAGAGACTGAGCCTGCTCGCGGTGGACATTTCGACCGACAGGCTGATGCCGCGTACATCGCCAGGCCCTCGGTCGAACTCCATTGAAGGTCGCGAATCGGATGGAAGCTGCGCATCCGGACTTGCCACACCGGGCGACTCGAGCACCGTTCGATCGTGATAGTGTTTCTGATAGATGGAGGAACTGAGACGGACCTTGTCGAACCGGTACAGACCCGGCGCATTCCACGTCATCGAAAGCGTGGCAACGTCCGCACGACGCGGCCGTTGCAGAAAGAATATCGGTTGGGCAGTGCTGACCTCCCGCGGGACACCGGCGACGGCGTCAAACTGTAACCGCCGGTTCAGGGCGGCGTTAATCGTCACGCTATCGGTCGGCCGCCACTCGAACGTGAGACGAGGTGATGGGTAGGCGCGGCCGTTCACCGTCGAGAGGTGAGAGCCCACGCTGATCGAGGTCCGGGGAAACAACGCCAGTGACCCCTCTGCGCTGGCGCCCAGGCGTGTTTGCGACATCACCGTGTCCATGGGCGCCGCGACGGGCGTATTGATCGCCAGGTCGACAAACTCCCTTGACCACAGAAACCGGTGCGTACGCATGCGCCCCAGCACGCCACTGCGAAACTGCCACCGATTCCTGGTGATGGAGACATCCAGTTCGCCGGTAAGCCACCGTTGATCAATCAGGTTGTCGCGAATCGCGAGCGCATTGCTGCTGTCGAGAAATAGTTCCGAGTTGCGCGCACGATTCTGGTCGATCGACAGGCGCACTCCCGTGTTCCAGTTCGCGCGCCTGTAACCGCCATGCACACCGACCATTCCCTCGACCATTTCCAGGGGCACTTCACCTGGCCGCTCACTGGATGTCTGGGCAGCGTTGCGCAGGCCGTAGCCGAGCAGGTCCCAGGTCCAGGCCTCTCCGTGTCCTCCCGTCACCTGAACGAGCAGATCGCGAAAACCGGGGATGCCAAAGTCTTCGCTCGCATTGCGGCGAGAAACGGCTTTGAGCACCTGATCGATGTACGTGCGGCGAGCGCTGACAAGTATACCGGAACGTGTGCCAATGGGTTGTGTCACAGTGGCGCTGGCGGAAAGCAGTGAGACCACCAGCTCCCGCGACCCTCGATTCGTTACCGCGCGTGGCACCAGGGCGATTTCTCCACTGAGATAGCCATCACTCCTCGCGGGAATATGATGCATGAGCACACTGGCCTGACTGAGAGCCGCAACATTCAAAGCGCCCATCACATTTCCGATATGAAACGGTGCTTGCAGCGGGTGCCCCCCAAGCGTTATCGCCGCTTCGTCACTCGCCCCTCCTGCCAGGTGAATGACATCAATCACGTCGTTCGGTTGCGAGATGGCCGGCAACAGGGGCAGCGAGCGGAACACATCCGACTCACCGAGTGCCGGGGCGTTGCGCAGCGTTTGCGAGGAGAGCGTCAGAGCCATGGCTTCGTCTCGTTCACCACGAATGACCAGTCCCTTGAGTTCCCGGGATGCAGGCGAGAGCACAATCCGGAGCGTGTCACCTCCATCGGTGCTGCCGATCTGCACCGATACTTGCGCGGCTCCGTACCCGATACGCCGGAACATCAGCACATGGGAGCCCGGCGGGAGCGGTAAGCGAAACACGCCCATCCGGTCCGTCCGGGCGGTCGTGAGCGTGGCGCTGGTGGAAACCACCACATTGCCGAGGGGCTCGCCGGCTGTGGTGTGCACAGTGCCGACGATGCGCTGCGCCGTGACGACTGTTGGAACGGCAATGAGCAGCGCGAGGAAAAGTGAGAACAAGCCGGAATACCTGCGGCCAGGCAACAGCACAGACCTTCTCCTCGTTAATTGGTACGGTGCACCTCGCCAGGGTGCACCACCGTACGTCTTGCGCGTCGCTTCAGAAGATGGACTTGGCGTCCTCTGAAAGTCAATCTCGTTAATGGAAATTGCGCTGTGTCTTTTACGCCTGCCAATACCGCCAAAGTGTTCCACGAATAACGCCCAAGTGAGTCCTGCTTTGCGAACACTTGGTCCGTAAACTCGAGGAATCTTCCCTGCTCTCCGGAACACTCAGAGGCCAGAGCTGCAGTGTACGCACGTGCATGGCTGCTCAACGGATAATGTCGAAAAACGACTCTCAGTTCGGTTGGGTAGCGAGCCCGCAATTCATTTAACGTCTTGTGCATGGAAGCACAAAATGCGCACTGAAAGTCTGAAAATATAACGACGGTAGACACGGCACTCGTAGGACCTAAAACGCGTCCGGATGAGGCGAGTGTTGCAAACTCACGTGCTTGGACCAGGTGTGGTCAATGCGCGCCTTGGTTGAAGGAACGTCGCCACGATGTGCAAGCGTAACCGCGACTATGGTGACGGCGACCGCAGCGGCCATCAGACCTATGTCAAAAGCGCGTACTCTCACCGTTATACCAGGTTCGGGAACGAAGGTATCGTAGAGGGTCGTGATGCGCTTGCGGGTCGAGGCAATTCGTGTTGCGACATTACTGCGGAAGCTCAAAGGGGATTCTGGAGATGGAGGGGACGTCAAGCGAATCCGTGTCAATTACGTAGAGGTAACGTCCTCGAACAACCGATGGTAGCCCGGCAACACTTACGTTCACGGTGGGGCGGACTCTCGCTATCCAAAGCCCAGATGGAGCGAAGACGTGGAAAACTGGTCCGCGATTGTCATGAAGGTGCAGCCAGATGCGGCCAGAGTCATCCCGGGTAATTCCGAGAACCAACGGCTTGGTCTTGGGTATTTGCCTGTAATCCATTCCAGCAGCGGCGGCACCCGCGCCAGCGCGCTGGAGTTGTCGAGCTACCCGAGCAATCGCTTCATCGCGCTCACGAGAGGACACGGAGTCCGCGGTGGCCAAGCTGACGACCGAGTCACTCGCAGTTGTGCTCCCAAACAACACGAGATAGGCACTTGGCTTCGCAGAATGATAGCACCACATACCCACGCCTGGTTCTATCCATGTCTGTAGTCCTGTACCGAAAGGAATGTTAAGAACGCCCCCTGGAAACGTGTACGTCGGTGCTGGGCTGAATCCGCAATCCGGCATCCGCCAGAGTGTCGTGTCGTACGATTCGAGGTCTATTCGACGAACGAACGACGCGTTGGACGTGTCACTTGTTGCAATGAGTTGAAGGTCAACAAACTGGTTGGTGGAGTCGATGCCACCATTCCAGAATCCGCTGTAAGACGTAATCGGCAGGTAGTGCGTCTTGCTGAGAGATCCCGATGAATCAAAGCGCGAGAGCCGACGTTGTTGCGGGTCGTATACGTAAAGATTTCCAACGGTATCAAAGTCGAGGCCATCGGGACTTATGAATTCGCCCGGTCCTCGGCCGCGGCGTCCGATGC
>CAZDMG010000066.1:0-13514 GCA_964506655.1 uncultured Gemmatimonadaceae bacterium | reverse complement strand
GGCAGCGCCATGCTGGGCGCATTCCTTGGGCGCGGCAAAATCAGCGCTACATCAATCAGCAAGCTCGGTACGGCGGCACGTGGTGCTGGCAGATCCGTTCAGCAACAGGGCGACGTAGCACGCGCAGCTGAGACCGTCAATGCACAACAGCAGCAACTGGCAGTGCTTGAGGAAGATCTCCAGCGTGAAATAGATGCACTGGATGCGTCGTATGATGCCCAGGCAGAAGAGCTCAAAACCATAACCGTGAAGCCGAAGCAATCAGACGTCCGCATCAGGTTCGTCGGCCTGTTGTGGGTGGCATAGCATCGCTTGCATGCCTGGTGCGGAAGTGCGCTACTTATGCACCAGGATATTGAGACTCCAGTCGAACGGAACATCCACCGTCCGGAATGACCCGTTCTGAAGGAGACGCAACTGCGATGTGAACGTGGTGTTCGACACTTCCTCTTTCAGCGAATCAGTCGGAGGCCGGCCAGACGCGAGAGTGTCCCCGGAAGGCCTTCCCTGCGCCATGCGGAACCTCCTTCCTGACGCCACGGGCGTCGTGTCGTTGTACCAGATGGCCAGGAACTGCCCGAGTTCTTTCCGGTTCTCGCCAAAGTCTGATGCGTAATACCGAAACACTGCGTTCTGGTGGAAAGTCCATTCAGCCGTATCAAAACGGTTGTAACCGCGTAAAGAGTCCAGGAAAACAGATCCCTGGTCGTGCAGCTGTGCGTCCAGTTTTTCACCTGTGTAGGCCTCGCTGCGAAGTGGTGCACAACTCATAGCACCACAGGACAGCGCGAAGTGCACGCGCGGATCGGAAGTCTCATTCCGGATCTTCCCGAACATCACTTCATCCAGCGAAAGCAGCCGTCCCTGGGTGCGAACAATTGGTTCAGTCCACGGCCCCTTAAGACGGAAAAGCCAGAATGTCTTATTGATATTCCGGATCGACTTACGCTCGTTGTGCGAGTTTATGAGCTGGATGGTCCATGCATTGTAGAGGTTGATCCAGTATGCCACGCGCTCATCACCGAAAATACTGAGCGGATCAACACTTTCCATCCGTAACAACCATTCGTTGAACTCAGGCGCGTTTGCGAACGCGTCATAGTCAACAAGGCCGTCCTTTACATGCCCGCGGAGAAGGGCGTCGTAGGTCGAGTAGTCGATCCTGCCGGATTGCGCCTGTACAGACGAAACAGGAAGCACGAAAAGCGCCAATATTGCAGTGTACATTACACCGCATGTTACAGCGCATTGTGCTGTGCGCAGTAGCACGACTTTGACGAAAGCGGTGCTGGCAGCTCTAAGCATGGATCGCAGCACAGGTCGCAGCACAGGTCGCAGCATGGGTCGCATTTTTCTTGTATATGCGTGTCAGCCCTGGCGCGCCAGCTCGCAGGCTGAGTCCCACTTCTCGCCCCGCCCTACTCTCACTGCTCCACGCTCCACCGGTCGCGGTGCTCCGGCCTCCTCGTCACGCAAAATCTCAACGCGAAGTTCCGCGGCGAGGCGGGAGGTCGCCAGCCGCACAGCTGGCATCAGGCGCCGCCAGCTCTCCGGCGACGCCGCGCGTGCAACCTCGGCAAGGGAGATGCTCGCACCAGGCGCCCTGTGGCTCAACAGGTCGATTATCAACTGCTCGAATGAACGCCGGTCTGCCTCAAGCGACATGAGGGTGTGGCCAGCTGCAAGCGACTCAAACTGAGTTCGGGTCAACTATGGTTCCCGGTAACTGGTGGGTGAGAAGTCGCCTGACAAGGTAAATGAATTTGCTTGCATTCGCGACCCCACCGGGATAGCCGCCAGTGTGGTATTTTCGATAGCGGCCGACACTCTACCTGACGCGGAAGCCCAGACTGACTACCAAACCAAGGACGGAACAGCCAGATGCCACTCCAGGAGTTGCGCGCAAAGTACCCTGTACTCGAATGGGTGACACCCTTTGCAGTGTTCATGCTGCTGCTTGCAGTCTCCCCTTCGCTCGGTATCCCGCAGCCATGGGAATCGGTGTTCCGAGTCGGGATTCTGGCGGCAGTTATAGTGCTGTTCTCGTGGCGCATCGTTGGCGCAATGCGCGTCAGACACCTCTGGAGCAGCATAGCTCTCGGGCTCGCTGTTTTCGTGCTCTGGATTGCGCCTGACTATCTGATTTCCGGATGGCGCGAACACTGGATATTTCAGAACGCGATCTTCGGATCACTTACTACTACGATTCCACCTGAAGAGCTGAGTGATCCACTTGTAGTGATCCTTCGCATCGCCCGGGCGGCAATTCTGGTACCCATCATTGAAGAACTCTTCTGGCGCGGCTGGCTCCCGCGATGGATCGTCAACCCCAACTGGCAGAAGGTCCCGCTTGGTTCATATTCGGTGATTGCGTTTGCTGTTACTGCACTGCTCTTCGCCAGCGAGCATGGCCCTTATTGGGAGGTGGGGCTCCTTTGCGGACTGATCTACAACTGGTGGATGTGGCGCACCAAGTCACTAGGCGACATCGTGCTCGTACATGCAGTGACCAATGCAGCACTCTCCGGCTACGTGCTGCTTACCGGTCAGTACCAATACTGGATGTAACAGTTAAACCCGAATCACAAGCCCGAATCACAAGCCGCAGACATACGCAGGACACAACAGTGGGAGCGGCGGTGCAAACGTCGCACCGCCCTTCAATCACTGACCAAAGATCGCCGGAATGTAGCCCTTCTTGATGTCGCGAATTCCGGCCGCGACGCCTGAGCCCGCTGCCAGACCTGCTGCAAGTGCGGTTCCCAGCCCGACTATCGGCAACACTGCTGTAACGGGCAGTGTCACCAGGAATACAGCAGCCCCGGTAAGCCACGGCGTGGACCCCTTCTTCGCCGACTCCACATAGCGGAGCCTGTTTCGTACAAACCGGCGTGCCGTCCGGTACGCAAACCACGCGGTTGCCGATGCAATCGCGAATGAAAGCAGAAACGTCATAAACGAAATCATGTTGTACCCCCTCCCCTGTTCAGCTGTGTCAGATGCCGACTGTCACGGCAGACATGCCTCTTCTTACTAACCCTAACGCAGCGCCGGCACCGAGGTTTCAGCCCGGAGCAAGTCAGGTGCCGGGAATTGACAAACGGGTAAAGTTGTCCGGTACGCGGAAGAGCCCTGGATCCACGCTCTTCCGTTCAATTTTTGTGACCAGCAGCTGTGTGTTGCCACCAGGATCCCTGACGCGCAACGGGAAAACCCCATCGCTCATGAGCTTGCTCTGCCATGCAGGGACATTACCACGCGACATGATCGGGCCACCAATGTTCAGGTAGGAGCCAAGCCCCCGCGCAGCGCAAACATCCATGCCATCGATGATGTACACCTCACACTCGTGCCCTGCGATGGTCTCCTTCCGTCCTGTGCGTTCTACTTTTGCAGCGGGCAAGTCCTCCTTTGTCGACTCCAGCTGCTGGCCAATATCCTGTTCAAAGTATTGAGAGAGCGCATCGACCAGCATAAACATCTTCTGGTCGGCAGGAGCAATTATGATCGCCGCCTTCCCCATCGGGGTCGTCATCTCAATCCGCGCCTTTCCAGTGCGGGAGGCGTAGTAAAGTGCTTCCGTCGGTACACCAGCCTGCGCACCACTTCCTGTAATCGACACCGTTATCACACCTTCGAAGGGCTGCGCGGACACTGCTCCCGGCGCGGCAGCTGCGAGCGCGACAATTGCCACTGCCGCTGCTGCGGATTTGAAATATCTGTTCACTGGATTCACTGTTGAATGAAGAATGGAAGTTGCCATGACGCTCTCTACATACCTGCTCTAAATACCCTTACGGACAGCGCGTGTTACAAGTTCTGAGAACCGGTCAATCTCGTCCAGCGTACTGTAGATGTTCGGGGTAATCCGGATCCCGGAGAACTCCGGGTGGACTATCGGCGTCTGTACGACCCGGAATTCCGACATCAGCCAGCTACCGAGTTTGTTCGGGTCAAGTCCATCAATGGAAATGAACCCGATCCCCGCTCCCAGCGGTGAGTCGAGCGGTGTGAGGATCCGGACTCTTCCGTTGCCGTCTGCGAGCAATCTCTTCGCCCAGCGATCCCTGAGATAGCGGAGCCGCGCGACCTTCCGCTCGCTGCCTATTGTCCGATGAAATGCGAGCGCCACCGCGATTGCATTGTGATTGGCAGCCGGATGGGTGCCTATCTCCTCGTACTTGCGGATGTTCTTGTTCATCCCTTCAGCTGCTGCCATAAGGGGCCAGATCTTTTCCTGTTTCTCCTTGCGCACATACAGGAACCCCGTGCCTATTGGCGCCAGCAACCACTTATGAAGGCTCGTGCCGTAAAAATCGACCTGCAGTTCGTCGCGTTTGAACGGGAAATGCGCGTACGCATGCGCGCCATCAACAAACACTTCGATGCCCTTTGGCCGCGCCAGCTCCATGACTTCCCTGATGGGAAGGATCTGCCCTGTCAGGTTTGTAATGTGTGTCAGCTCAATCACTTTGGTACGCGGTGTAATCGCAGCGGCAACTGCATCTACAAAGACTTTCGGGTTCAGCAGCGGGACGGGGAAGGAGATCTCTTTCACCACTATCCCTTCGCGCCGCGCGCGCTGATCCCAGGTGGTAAGCATCCTTCCGTAGTTCTGATTCGTAACGATGACCTCATCGCCGCGCGCAAGGTCGATGCCGAGTATGAGTGTTTCGAGTGACTCGGAGGCATTGCGCGTAATGGCCATCTCTTCCGGGTCGCAGCCGAAGTCGTGCGCGAGTTCCCGCCTGACAACTTCAATGCGCGGCTCCAGGTCCCTCCACATCTGAATGACGGGCAACTCATTGGAATATCTGAGATCCCTTATCATCTGATCCATCACATGTGATGGCGCCGGTGAACAGCCGCCGTTATTGAGGTTGATCCACGTCCTGTCGAGATCAAAGGCCCGTTGTATCGGAGCCCAGTAGTCCTCATCGGAGGCCAGTTCCAGTGCTCCCCGGGTGTCGGGATGTGTAGCAGGTGTTGCCGGCGCAAGTGAGGCATGCATGAGCCCGGTGTTGCGTGCTGAAGTGGAGCTCGCAGTTGTCCCACGGGCAACTTCATCGGCGTCGATGAGGCGTCGGATCGCCTGTGAAGCGAAAGTGGGATTTGAAGCGCGGGCGATTGCCGGGGCTGCAGCCACACCGGCAAGCGCGGAGACAAAGTGGCGTCTGTCCATGCCCTGAACATGTGGGCAGGTATCCGCTGGCGCGAGGGGTCTGCACCACGTACTGTTGTGATAGAGCCGTACACCGCTGCTGTCCGGGGGTAAGGGCATTGTCCGGACCTCTTTCCGGCCTCGTCCCGTAACAGGCAAGCAGCACCCATCCCCAGGATTCCCCTGCATGACGCGTTCAGTACCAGCACCACCCGCAGCTTCCAGTCGCAGCCACGCACCGGCCGCACGCCACACGCGGCTCTCTTCCGCACTGTTGGCGGGCTCACTGACTTGCATTGTAGCGGCCGCCTGCGTTCAGCCAATGAAGCTCGCAACCAGCGATGCCCCGGTCATGCTTGCGACCCGGACCATTACCGCCCCAAATCCCGGAGTGCAAGGCTCCGAGAGCGTTGGCTTCCTCTACTACGGCAGTGGCAATGATAAACAGCGGGTTGAATACCGGGACTCGGTCACATATCACACCGGTACGGTTGATGCCTCCGTAATGGCGAGGATGGACCCACCGCTCGCGAAATCCCGCAAGGAATACTGGGGTTTCGATAACAAGAAGTTCCCGCTGAACGCACGCGTGTGGTATCCCGAAGGGCCGGGCCCCTTTCCATTGGTGCTCGTTGTGCACGGCAATCACGACATGAAAGATTTCTCTGATCCAGGCTACGCATGGCTCGGCGAATTGCTTGCCTCACGGGGATTCATCCTCGCTTCAATTGATGAAAACTTTCTCAATGGAGCCATGCGGAATGAGAACGATGCGCGCGGCTGGATGCTGCTTAAGCATCTGGAAGTATTCCGGGCACTGAACGACAGCACAGACAAGCCGTTATACCACAAAGTGGATATGTCGCGCATCGCGCTGATGGGACACTCGCGCGGCGGCGAGGCTGTGGCAATCGCAGGAGCATTCAACCGGCTATCGCACTATCCGGATGATGCCACCCTGAAATTTGATTTTGGATTTGATATCAAAGGGCTGGTGGCAATAGCACCAGTCGACGGTCAGTACAGACCTGCCGAACAACCAACGCCGCTTGAGGACTACAGCTACCTCGTGGTTCATGGATCGCACGACGGTGATGTGTCGTCATTCATGGGACTCACACAGTACAACCGTATCCGTTATACCGACGGCGGCAGTGGCTTCAAGAGTGCAGTCTGGATGTACCGCGCCAATCACGGTCAGTGGAATACAGTGTGGAACAACAAGGACAACGGCCCTTACTCAGCCCGGGCGCTGAATCTCAATGCTCTTATCAGTGGCGAGGAGCAGCGCCAGTTCGGGCGCGTTGTTATCTCCGGGTTTCTTGAAACGGTACTCCATGGCAAGCATGAATACGAAGCACTGTTCCGGGATCTGCGTAGCGCGGGTGACTGGCTGCCACCAACGATGTACGTCACCCGTTATGCGGATGCAGGTACCAGGTGGCTTGCGACATTTGACGAAGACATCGATGTAACAACAGGCACTGCACCCGGGGTGAGAATCAACGGCGATTCGCTGTCCGTCTGGAAGGAGAGCGACGTCCAGTCGCGGTCCCGGAACGTAACCTTCAGATCAAACGCAGCAACTCTTGGGTGGAACAACACACCGGTTGCAGCAGACACCACCGTTGCACGCTGGCCAGCGCGTGTAACAATACAGATCCCGGATTCGTTATGGCGCGTCTGGAAAGTGAGTGATTCATCTGAGCTGCTGCTTACCGTTGGAACCACTACGACCAAACCTGGCCCACGCAAGAGTGACAAGAGCAAGGCAGACAGCACCGAGGCCGCCAGGAAAGCAGATTCGACCTCCGGCGCAGGCCGCAGCGGTGGGAGCGGTGGCAGCACTGCGGATGCAAAGGGCAAAGCCGCACGCTCCAGCCCTGCCCCTGACACCATTCCCCCTGACTTCTCCATTGAGCTGGAAGACGCAGCCGGGAACCGGGCAACTGTGCTCCTGTCAAAGTACGGACCGCTCCGCCTGCCAATTGAGAGCTACGTTTACAGACGGAAAGGCAGAGACAAAACAGTGTTCCCCACGCTCGCCGAGAATGTCATGCAGACCTTTGTCCTGCCGCTTAACGACTTCAAAGGTGTGGATATCAGTTCCATCCGTGCGGTAAGACTCGTTTTTGACCAAAAGCGCATCGGTCAGGTTATGGTTGATGACATAGGGGTCAGCAACGGAGCGAAACTGAAGTGAGTAAGTTGTTCAATTGGCCACAAACTGAGGAGAACCATGATTAACCTTGCAGCTGTATTGATATCTCTGATCCTGCCGATTGTGGGTACAGGAAAGGCGCTTCCTGAAACGGACCGCGTTGAGCTGCCTGCCGCCCGCAAAGGCGCGGAAATCATGAGTTGGGTACCACCGTACAGCCTTGAAACTTCGCGCGCCGCGCTGCTGCACAAGGCAGGCAACATCGGCGCTGAAGAATGGCTCACCCGGATGGGATTGCAGTTCTGGGTGCCCACGGAAGACGGAAAGGTTGTTTACGTGACACACGAGTCGCCCATGAGTGACTCACTGACAACCTGGTACCGCAAATGGGGGAAAGAGCATGGAGTGAAAGTTCTCCTCACTATTTACAATCACGATGGCAAGCGTTGGAACTGGGAACGCGCACGCTCTGCGTTCAGAGATAATCAGGACAAGTTCATTGACAACCTGATCGCCGAAATGGACAGGCATGATCTGGACGGCATTGATCTGGATCTGGAAGGGAACGGTTCGTTCGAAGAGGATCGGGAAGTTTTTGCAACCTTTGTAAAGAAGCTTTCTGAGCGTCTTAAGCCACGTGGCAAGTTGCTTACCGTCGATTCGTTCCACAGCCCCTGTTTCAATGCCCCTCACATGGGCTGGTGGAAGGACTGGAAGGGATACGTCGATGCCATCCACCCAATGGGATACGGCGACCTGTACGAAGGCAGCACCACCACATTTACGCCTGAGGGTGGTGGTGCTGCCTGCATGGATGGTGCAGCGATTTTCAGGTTTTCCTGGCAGGTGAACTGGGGCAAGGCACAGGGCTTTGACCCGTCGCAGATTCTCCTTGGTTTTCCGGGAGGACGTTATGAGTGGGGTGAAGGTGGCCTTGGCACAACGCTCCCGGCGCATCTCCGGGAGGCTCAGGCCACAGGCGCCGGCATTTGTATCTGGGATATCCCAGCGACACTGGGGGGCCGTCGCGACCAGCGTTGGGGGAGCGAAGAAGGGTGGGCCGCACTCAAGCGTTTCCGTAACGGCGACCAGCCGTAACGCTTTAATCTCTCTGCTGCATCATCAATGAAGCGTCTGCTTGTACTGGTTGGCTCCACCGCTGGTGGATCCGTCGGCTGGTGGGCAGGCGCGTTCATCGGTCCGATGACAGCATTTTTTGTGGCTGTTTTTGGCTTTGCGTTGGGCACCTGGTTTGGAGCCAGGCTTGCCAACCGATGGATGTAGTAATCCCGGGTATTCCCGTTCAGTCACGCATGACCCCCGTGAACTGATAATTACGCGTTATACCTGTC
Organism: uncultured Gemmatimonadaceae bacterium; assembly: GCA_964506655.1. Lineage (GTDB taxonomy): Bacteria > Gemmatimonadota > Gemmatimonadetes > Gemmatimonadales > Gemmatimonadaceae > Gemmatimonas. The sequence goes on along the minus strand of CAZDMG010000066.1, from coordinate 4,840 downwards.
ATCACAGGCAAACTGAAAGCAATGACTTTATAGCCGGAAATTCCCGGTTCTCCACAGGCAACCACTACCAGCGAACTCCATGAACAAGGCAACGATCGGCCTTTGTATCCTCATCCTTGCCGGCTGCGGCGGCGGTGGCGACACGACAGACCCCATCAACCCGCCACCTGCCACCGTTACTGCCATTTCGCTGTCGAGCAGCAGCATCGCACTGACAGGCGTCGGGAGTGAGGCATCACTCAGCGCCACACTCACACCAGCCGGCATTTCAGCTGCCGTGAGTTGGTCCACTGACAACCCATCCGTTGCAACGGTATCCGGGTCTGGTACGAGTGCGGTTGTTCGTGCGACAGGCGGCGGCACTACGCGGGTTGTGGCCAAGGCAGGCACTGTTCAGGCACAGGCCAACATCACGGTCACCCCTGTAGCACGTTCCATTTCCATCGGCACTGATCCACTCACACTCCAGGTCGGGACAAAGCAGCTGCTATCGGCTGTTATCAGTGCCGATGCCGGCGCTGATCGCACAGTTACATGGAGCAGCAGCAGTGCAGCAGTCGCAACAGTCAGCAGCAGCGGAGAAGTAACTGCGCTCGGCACCGGAAACACTGTGATCACAGCGACACTCGCTTCGTTCCCATCGATTTCTGCCACACGCAACGTGACTGTGGAACCGCCGCAGGTAACGGTAACAGTCGAACCCACTTCGTTTTCATTGAGCACAGCTTCCTCGCGGCAGCTCACCGCCGTTGTCAACGCACCAGCCGGAGTCTCAAGCGGTGTCACGTGGTCGACCAGCGCATCATCTGTTGCAACGGTATCGGCAACCGGGCTGGTGACAGCAGTGGCCCCTGGAAGCGCAGTCATTAAAGCCACAAGCGACGCCAACCCGGCGGCTGCCGCCAATGCGACAGTCACTGTGACCACACCAACCGTGCACAGCATTACGCTCTCGCCATCCAGTGCCACGATCTACATCGGAAGCACACGAACACTGGTGGCCACCGTTGACGCAGATGCCGGTGCAGACAACAGCGTCACATGGAGTTCAAGTGCGCCGGCTGTTGCGACTGTTTCTGCCACAGGTGAAGTAACCGCGGTCGCAGCTGGCGTTGCAATGATCACCGCAAAGTCCGTGCTTGTTCCAGCTGTTACAGCCACCGCCGCAATAACGGCCGCTGTTCCACCGGCTGCTACAAGTTTCTCTTCCCGGCGTATCGGTAGCGGAACAAGCGCCAGCGGTTATGACATCAGCTCGGTATTGAGCCTCAGTGCAACAGATGCGATCGCCGTCGGGTCAGTGATTCTTGGCGCCGGGAGCACATATCGCAATCACATTCTGTCACTTACAGCGGCGGGTGCACAGGACATCACTCCGGAGTGCTGTCGCGACTGGGAAGACAGGCAGCCCATTGTATCCGGAGCGGCCCTGAATAAAGCTGCGGTATCCTTCTACGGGTTGTTTGGCGGTGCACCCTCGCGCGTGTTCCGCATTACCGGCACGGTCCAGCAGGGGCCCACCTGGCCGCCGTCCGGTGTCGGCACAAACACGCGGATTGTGGACATCCACACCACAGATGGTTCAGTTGTTCTGGCCAGGGGTGACAATGGGAAGATTTATCGCTCAAACGGAAGCGGTTGGAGCGAAGCGGGTATACTGACCAGCACCCCGAGCGGGTGGGATGGACGTGGAGTCTTTCTGGCTGCCGATGATTACATGTATCTGACATGTCAGCCATCAGCGCGCCTGCATCGCTGGAGAGGCGACGGATCGGTTACTGATACCACACCTGTGCCACCGGCTGCCTGCGACGATCTCCCGTACATCACCAGCCTGTCGGGAGTTCGTGCAGACTCACTTGTTGCAGCGAACTCTGCAGGGATGCACATCTGGAATGGCACTTCATGGCGTACTGTTTCATCGGGGCTCGCGTCCGGTGAAAGACTGTCGGCGGTTACCATGTGCGGGATTGAGCGCTATGCTGCGTCAAACCAGGGTGTTGTTTACCGGTTGAACGGTTCTGCGTTAAGCAAGATGGGGATCACAGATCAGACTGCTGCGGTGTCCACATACGGGAGCATCGAAACGCAGATATCGTGCGCACCAGATGGGACACTCCGTGCAGCTTCCGGCGCGGGGCTTATCACCCGGTGGAACGGCAGCATGTGGAGCGAAGAGAACTATGCTCCGACGCTAAAGGCGGTTTCAATCGCACCGAATGGCAGTGCAGCGGCAGTCGGCAACGGTGTCGTGTTCACGCGTTCCGCAGGCGGTACATGGCTCCTCAACCGGCGGTTTGCCGAACGGGGTGTGCAATTGAATACCGTCATGCTGCGCTCCAATGGCGACATCTGGACTGCCGGCCCATCGAATGCGTCGTTCGGACGTGCGCTTGTGGTTTCGCGCTCGGGTTTCCTGGGTTGGTCTGACCTGCTGCTCCCAGCTTACTCCAGCGCCCTTGGTTTTGCACCGGCTGGGACATCCGACGCTTTCGTACTTGCGTACTCCGGAAGTCTTTCCCAGTACGAACTCGTGCGTATCAGCGGCAGCAGCGCCACACCTGTTTCCTTCGGTGGAGCGGAACCTGCAGCGCTCGCCAGTCATAACTCAGGAGCTGCTCTCATTGTTACACGTGCCGGCAGTGCATTCAGATACGACGGCAGTTCGTGGAGTGCGTTCGGCAGCACAGGAGGTTCGGCTTTCAACTGGAACGTGGCACTGCTGTCCGCTACCGACGCAATGGCCGCAACATGCACAGGAACGGGTTCTCCTGCATCGAAGGTATATCACACCACAGGGCCATCCACATGGACGGAAATACCGATCAACGGATTCCCCGTTGCCACCTGCATTTCCAGTGTATTCGGCAACTCGCCAGGCGACGCTTATGCAGTCGTTGCATTCCTCGGAGGAACGTCTCAGCTGCTGCACTGGAACGGCAGTTCATGGACAGCAATCTCCGGCATCGACGCATCGACAATAACGAAGGGCGCATCGATACCAGGGCTTACGATACTCACCGGGCCGCGCGCACTGGTGATGGAAGGTGTACCACCAGCAGCGGCGCGGCTGCGGTAAGGCGCAGCCGGACGCAGCAGTTTCTCCTGACTGCGGGGAACATCGCTAAGCTGTACGGCTTTGAAAGATGCTACTGGCGGCTCCTGGCGCTATGCTCCGGGGCCGCCGCTTCCTGCTTCACCAGCCAGAATGGCTTTACGGGCATGAATTGCTCAGCGACTTCACGCCCGTAGAGCGCTGCGTTGAACACGACGCGGAATGTACCGAAGGTCTGACCTCGCCACTGTGGGCGGAAACCAAGCAGAACCACATGTCCGCGACCGTGCTTCACATCGACAGCTGCTGCCATCCCCTGCAACTGCTTCTCGCCAAGCAGATATCCTGACAGCAGCGGTGAACCGTCGGGCTGATAGTACGCGAGAACCGAGCCTTCGAACCCGTTAGTTGTTGCAAATACCGGGCTGTTATCGAAAAAGACTTTCGCGCGCTCTGGCATTCCGGCCATCACGGGGTGTGAGGTGTCAGTATTCACCTCAAGAATCGAACCACTGGCAAAGAAAGTCCTTGAATTGAGCCCCTGCAGCGCGTTACGAACCTTGAGGTGCAAAGCGTCTGCCATGAACATCGCGCTGGAGTTCATGGCAACCACCGTTCCGCCCTGCCGCACAAACTCATCCAGCATGCGGATACCGGCAGCGCCGAGTCCACCTTCGTGCGTAGGAGGCACGCGTCCCGCGCCAAAGCCATCGCGCAGTGTACCGGCCCGGTCGGATGCAAAGATCACAACATCGAACCGGTCACGCAGCGTTCCATTCAGTACGTCGTCCTGGTTGATCAGTGAGTAACCGAACTCGTATTCGTCGAGCAGCCACTCGGTCCAGCCGGCGTCCATCGATGGCGACAATGAACTGTAAAGCGCCACCCTGCCACCCACACGTGCGGCACCGTTCCCGGCATCTGCTGCTGTACGTTGTGCCCTCAGGCCGAGCTCTTTGACCCACGACTCGAGAGTGGCCGGTGAGACACCGGAAACCACGTAGCGGCCGCGCTGCATACGCACGGCGCCACCAGCCTTGAGTGCGCGGCTTACAAACCTGAACGCATCGTTCTGCGCCGGATCGACGGAAAATGCGGCACCTGCGCCCGAAATTTGAGCGGGAGGCAATACAACTCCTGCGGCGACTGCATTTGTGGTGAACGGTTCCGTGTCCCGTACGCCTCGGGTTGTACTGTTTTCTGAGTTCCCCGAAACTGGTTTCGATACAGCGCCAGCCACCACTCCCTGAACCGGCTTGATGGCAGCCTTTACCTGATCGGTAAGCGGTGTACGCGCTTCCATTACCCGCACATCCATCAGATAGGGAAGCGTCCAGCCAGCTGCATCGTATGGAGGCTCCGGGCCACCATCGTCCGCAGTAAGATTGGGATACACCTGAACATCAAAGAGCTGACGAACCAGCTCACTGAACTCCTGATCCATTGGGATCACCCACGTGCCACGCGCATAGCGCTGTCCTGCAAGAGTTACATCGCTGGTAAGCTGCGAAACGCGTATACCAAGAAACGCCATACGACGGAGCAACCCAACCGCTGCCGCAGGGTCCCGCTGCTGTTGTGGAATGAAGTACGCAAATGGTGGTTCAGCTTTGTACCGGGCAATTGCATCGCGGCCGGCCTGATATCGGTTCCACAGCAGCTCCTCCTTGTACTTGGCTGCGTAGTCGAGCGTAGCGATCGATCCAGTCTCCATGTATTCAACTGCATCGCGCAACCGCCACCAGCCACCTTTCCACGGGCTGGCGTAAAGGGACTGCGGCCTCA
>CAZDMG010000065.1:12810-13746 GCA_964506655.1 uncultured Gemmatimonadaceae bacterium | reverse complement strand
TGTGTTAAGCACGCCGCCAGCGTTCGTCCTGAGCCAGGATCAAACTCTCCAAAGATTGTTCGATAGGCTCACAGCGGGACCCCTAAGGCCCCACGCTGATTACTAAATTGATCATCAGGTTGATTTCTCGCCGCAGCCCTGAAGAAGCCACGGGTCAAAGAAACCGCCCCACACAATTGTCTTTCGATCTCGATTGTCAAAAAGCTGTACTTCCTATCCCGGCTCACTCTGGAACCGGACGTCGTCCGCGACCGCGTACGGCCGCACGACTTAAACTGCTATTTTGTTGTCTGTCACCATTTCCGTGACAGCCTCTCATCTTACTACGACGTGACCTCTGGGTCAAGTGCCTGAAAGAAACTTTTTTTGGAGTTTTTTCAGTAACTGCCAGCCAGTCCTTGAGACCGGACTGTCGACCCCGCACCCGGAGCGATAAACAGCGCTCGACAAAGTGCGCTCGAAATCCATTAAACAAGTAAACAAGGATTTTCGAGCAGGGCCCTAGAAGCTAGTACAGGCATTTGGGGAACGCAACCCCCTGCACCACCAACTTTCCTAACGGTGAAGCTTGTATACCCAAACCCGAGGAGTAGCTTCCACCAGATCCATGCCGGAACCCAACACATAGTCGATCCCGATCTCGTGGACCGTCATTTCCATTGGCAAATCCACCGAACCGATCTCACTGCCATCCGGTGAAAACACCAGCCAACGCACTGTTTCCGATGTCCCACGGGAGAAAAGGCGCACCCAGAGGTTGTCAGCGACATCAACCAACAACGCTGTATACGCCGGCACAGTCGGAGGGAACTCGAAGGTTTGCCATTCGCGCATCCGGTAGTCCTGTTCCCTGTCGCTCATGCCGAGGGTATCCAGCAGCTTGTAGCGGGTAATGTCGTCGGGAGTAACTGCGAGACTGACATTTGCCTTGGCCAC
>CAZDMG010000065.1:0-12800 GCA_964506655.1 uncultured Gemmatimonadaceae bacterium | reverse complement strand
CCGGGGAAAGAGGCGTGCCATCCAGCGCGAAAACCAGAATGGTCAGCGAGTCAGCTGTACCGATGTACACCCGGTCTCTGCCGATCGCGATTACCGGTTCCTTGCCCAAAGGATGGGGCATTGATCCGCCTTCGGTAACGAGACGTTCCGAACCCGGGAAATCACCAATTTTGGCGGATACCTCGCCGTCAGTGCCTGTGAGCCAATAGGGTACCAGTCCGCGCCGGCGACCGGGACCTTCTCTCTCCTCACTCCCCCAGCCGTTGTGAACGAAGATGCCTGCGGCGTTGCAGGCGCTGCGGTACGGTAACTGTCCGGCGTCGGGTGCCGCGAACGAAATTGCACGTCCGAAATCACCACCGATGGAGTAGACCAGGTGGGCCCGCTTCCCTATGTCATTGATGTACAACGAGTCGCCACAGCGGCTCATGGATGCAAGGTAACGGATCTCGCCCGGGCCGCTTCCCTTCCTGCCAAACGACCGCAGCCAGCTACCGTCCGGCGCGTAAGTGAGGATCGAGAAGGACGGCCGGTCGGCAACGATAACCTCGCCACTCTCCAGCCTGGTCGCGCCGGCAACGTGACCAAAAGACAGCAGCGAATCGCTTTCGTCAATCCCAAGCGTCAGTAACGGAATGGAGTCCACATGCCATGCTGCGGCAGAATCGTTTGTGGAATCGGAGGGACCGCTGCAGGCCGCGAACATGGCGACAAGTGTAAGCGATAAATAGCGCATTTTCGGCAATAGATTCTCCATCATCGTCAGTGCGCCGTCTAGGACTCGAACCTAGAACCTACTGATTAAGAGTCAGCTGCTCCACCATTGAGCTAACGGCGCTGAAATACTTGAGTCTCCTCAGGCCCACCACCACCACCACCACCAAACGCGCCAGGAGGGACTCGAACCCCCGACCCGCAGCTTAGAAGGCTGCCGCTCTATCCAGCTGAGCTACTGGCGCTCCTGCGGAAACCGGAGGCGAACCTCTGTTACTACTCATCACTCTCACAACGCTGCACATAATGCGCAAAAACGTTGCTGTCGCGGCAAGTCTGGAATGTTAACTGGAATGTTAAAACGACGCAGCTCGCCTATCAATAACCAGGACCAAACTACGCTCTTCCAGCCTCACCGGTACCACCAACTGCGGATCGGGGCGGCCGGATTCGAACCGGCGACCTCCTGCTCCCAAAGCAGGCGCGATACCGGGCTACGCTACGCCCCGCAGAGGACGGGTATCGTACACCAGTGAATCCCTTCGGTCAACCCACCCGGACTCACTTATAACAATGCCACCAATAGCTGCATCGCCCGACCGCGGTGACTCACTGCGGACTTGGCCTCGTCGCCTGACTCCCCAAATCCCTGTCCAAGATCCGTGCTGAAAAACAACGGGTCATATCCAAAGCCACCCGTGCCCCTTTGAGCTGTAAGAATCCACCCTTCACACTCCCCGCGCACCAGTTCCTCACGCTCAAACTCACACGCAAAATCGCGCGCAAACTCGCCCGCAGACGTACGCGCCAACGCGCTCGCTGCTACACACACGAACCGCGCGCTCCGTTCCGCACTGCTCAATGCGCCCACTCCTTCCAGTTCATGCAACAACTTCCGGTTGTTCTCTGCGTAAAGTGCCGCGCCCGATAAATCCTCGCGACCGCACCAACGCCGACTCTTCACACCGGGCGCACCATGCAGTGCGTCCACCATCAAACCGGAATCATCGGCTATCACCAGACGCCCCGGAAGATGCGCCGCATACCAGCGCGCCTTTGCACGCGCGTTCTCCTCAAACGTATCGTACACCTCAATTGAGTCTTCCTCTGCCGATTCAGCGAGCCCCATTTCTTCCAGTGAGTACGCACGGATACCTCGCTCACCAAGCAGCAATGACCACTCATGCACCTTACCGGGATTGCGCGTGGCAATCACCACACTGCTGATTCCCCTGTGGGCACCGCCGTCTATATCGCCACCGTCACTCTGTGACAACTGGACCGCCCAGAGCCTGCTGTTGCAACACGTCCAGCTCTCTAATCCCGCTTACCGCAACCGCAAGCAGTTCATCCAGCTGACTCCTGTCAAAGGTGCCATGCTCACCCGTCCCCTGAACTTCCACGAAACGCCCTTCCGAACTCATAACAACATTCATGTCCACCGCAGCCCGTACGTCTTCGTCATAATCCAGATCCAGCAGCACAGCGTCACCCAGAATTCCAACACTCACAGCAGCAACGCGCCGCTTCACGGGGGACACCCCGATCCTGCCGCTTTCAACAAGCCAGTTGCATGCATCCGTGAGCGCCACACAGGCACCGGTTATGGACGCTGTACGTGTTCCACCATCTGCCTGCAGCACATCGCAGTCCACACGGATCGTGTACTCGCCAAAGTGAAAGTCGTCCAGCATGGCGCGCAAGCTGCGACCGATCAGGCGCTGGATCTCAAGCGTGCGCCCGCCCGCATGCGACCGCTCACGCGAAGTGCGTGTACGCGTTGCACGGGGCAGCATGGCATACTCAGCCGTGATCCAGCCCTCACCACTCCCCTTGCGCCACCCGGGGACACCGTCTTCCACCGATGCACAACACAACACCCGTGTATCACCGAAACTCACAAGACACGAACCCTCGGCGTTCGGCGCGGCGCCGCGCACAAGTGTTACATCCCTGAGAGCACCCGCTGCTCTCCCGCTCCGTTTCCATCCTTGCTGTTCAGTCACGGATCCTCTCTATAATTGACGTTATAATTGACGTAGTGGAATAACCATCGAGTACAGGTACAATTACAACGCGGCCGCCACGCGCCTGCACAACATCTCTGCCGACCACTGTTTCAACCGTGTAATCCCCGCCTTTTACGATCACATCCGGCTGGATCGCGTTTACAACCGCAATTGGTGTGTCTTCTTCGAACATTACAACTGCATCCACACACTCCATTGCCGCAACCACGATCATGCGCTGATCCTCTTTGCAAATCGGACGCGACTCGCCCTTGAGGCGTTTTACAGAAGCATCGCTGTTGATCCCAACAACAAGTGCTGCACCCTCGTTGCGCGCGCGCTCCAGCACCTCCACGTGCCCCGAGTGCAGGATATCAAAGACGCCATTCGTGAACACCACCGGACCCTCAACCCTGCCCCGCCACTGAGCGCACGCATTCACACTCATGATCTTGGACAAGGAGCTCCTTGGCGCACCCCGACGCGCTACCATTGCGACTGCGTCCCCTCGATAAGGTCGTTGATGATCCCTTCAATGGCATTACGACGCCCTGTAGCTTCTGCACCTTCTGCATACTGCCCTTCGCGAGTAAGCGACTCGCGCTTGAGCAAAACACGACCGGTGGTCTGATCCAGAATTTCGATATCCACAACCAACTGCAACCGTCGCCTGGTGGATGCTGTCTGACGTGGATCCGCACTCACACCTGCAGGAAGATCGACGTCGTAGCGTTTGAATACTCCCTTGACGAGGACGTCTGCACGCTCTTCGGAGGCCTCGCGGAGATTCAGGCGGTCCTGCATGGCTTTCTTGAGCTGCTCGAACATCTCGGTCTGCAGTTCCGGAGAGGCCGTCTCATTGTCAAATGGCAGAATAGCTACCGTCTTGAGGTTCCGCGGCAAACCACCGCTTGCTCCGCTGAAGGTGTAGCAACCAGTACTGCCAGATCCAGAAAGAAAGAGGCCCAGTAACCAGACCAGAGCAAACCGCCGTTTAACCCTGAAGCGTGTCATCGTACTCACTGTCGCTGCCATATATCGTTACCAAATCCGGTCACCCAGGTTGTGTCGCCTGCGACTATCGTCAGGCGGCGATGTGCCCGTTCATGAAAATAGCGGATCCCTTTCCCGTCTGTACCGACGTCGGTAACCACAGACTCCACAATGCGCTTCTTGTCAATCCGGTCAAGCCTGGCGAGCTGCGTGCCACTGAAAGTTATGCGCCACGCTGTACCGTCCGCGCTGCTGGCATCTATGCCTCTGAAGTTTCCCAGGTCAACTGTCAGTTGACTGCCACGTTGAACGGCTGTGGTATCCCGTTCGCTGGGTATTGCAAGCCGGTTGAACGCAGCCCAGAGCATGGGGACCGGTGGAATGACCCGTTCAGCAGCATCCATCCCCGGTACAAAGAGAGAGTCACCGATAAGAATGGCGTAGCCACCTGAGCTGCCGTTCCGCAAAAAGAAATCGAGGCGCACTCTGTTTGGTGGCAACACCCTCGCAACACCATCTCCGTTGGCGCGGAACGAATCATCGCTGTAGGCCCAGTCGAAGACGAGCTGATACGGCCGTTGAGGGAGGGCAACCGGAGGCATCGCTGCCGGAGCCGGATCGCCCTTGAGCGGCGCTACTCCACGCCAGCATGCTGCGGCCACCAGCAGACCCGGGAGCAGCAGCACCCATGTGCGATGCCTCACCGCGCCTCAATTGCAAAAACCCGATCGCCCTGAATAATCCTGTCCAGCACATCGAATCCACTCACAACAGTTCCAAAAACAGTATACCCGCCATCCAGATGCGGTTGTGGGGAGTGACACATGTAGAACTGGCTGCCGCCGGTTTCTGCACCCGAAGTGGCAACACCAAGGCAGCCGCGAATGTGCCTATTCCGGCTGTGCTCATCGCGCAGATAGAAACCTCCGCCTCCGGTGCCATCGCCCCGCGGATCGCCATCCTGTGCCACAAAGTTGGGTACCACGCGGTGGAATGCGGTGTTCCTGTAGTAACCGCTGTTGGCCAGCGACAGGTATTTGTCTACCGTCAGAGGTGCAGCACTGCCAAAGAGCTGCAGTCTGATGTCTCCCCGCTCCGTGCGGATTGTGAGATAGGCCGGTTCAGCGTTCGGTGACAGAAAACGCCGCGCGATTCTTTCGTATTCGTGCATGGGACGCGCTACGCGGCTCTCCCCCGCCTCACGCCAGCTTGCCAACGGTGTAATTGCTGCAGCAGCGCGCCGATCGATTGGATCGGCGGGTACCGCGAACGCCGCAATGCGCGACACATCAGCAGCAGCGAAGTTGGTACTGTCGCTTCGCCACAGCGCCGCAATTCCACGGATGGCTGCACTGCGTGCAGCACCATCGGTATCAGAAAGCGCACGTTCCCATGCCGCGATCAGTTCGGGTAGGACTGCCGCTGACCCAATGCGCCCGGCAGCAGACGATGCAGTTGAGCGCACCTGAACATCGCTGTCTGCCAGCGCGCGCAACACCACACCCGCTATAGCACTATCGGCAGCCGGTTGTACACCGGAAAGAAGCGCCGAGTAGCCAGCAGCTCGCACGCGACCGTCTGTATCGTCGAGCGCCCAACGGAGCGCAGCAATACGGTTTGCACCGCTCACACCCGACAGCATCTGGCTGGCAACCGATGCAGCTGCACTGCGCTGACGCCAGTCGCGGCTCTTCTGCCACACGACTTCATAACCCGCAAGAGCATCGCTGCGGGCGCGTCGTGCTGCCTGCATCAGTCCGCTCCTTACAACAAAGTTTGTATCCGCATCCCATGCAGCGCGCCATGCTGTGGCATCGTTACCAAGAACTGCACCAATGTTGTCCAGCATTGCCACATGCACATTCACATCCGGGTCGCGGAATGCGCGCTGAATCACCGGTCGGCTTTCAGCGCCGTAACTCAGCATTGACCTGACTGCATTCACACGCACGCGCGGACTCGTATCGCCAAGGAGCACTTCAAGCGCCTCCCTGGCCGGTCCGGCAAGTGAATCACCGGCCGCTCCACGATCCAGCATTCTTGCCACGTACTGCCGCACCAGTTCGTCGGGGTGCGAACTGAGCTCGAGCATCGGTCGCACAGCTGCTACCGCTCTGGTGCGACTGAGTGCATAAGCCGCACCCTGTACACTTTCTACATCAGTACTCCCGAGCCACGGCACCAGAAGCGCCGTGGGGAAATTCCGGATCCTTGCTGTAGCGAGAAGCAGCTCTCCCCGGACAGCCGGTGAACGTTCAGCTGCAACACTGGAAACGCGTGGCTGCGACACGCCTTCACCGAGCGCATTTGCCACTGCACCGCGTGCCGGCTCGCCTGTCATCCCAAGCGCCCAGGCGGCCTCACGCGCTACTGCATCGACAGCGCCTGCAAGCGCACGCGACAGTGCATCAACTGACGCTGAGTCGCGGGCCAACCCGAGTGCAAAGGCTGCATTTGCAGCAACTGCGGTGTCCGGGTCGGTGAGGAGTTCACGCAACTGCGCATAGCGACTATCGAGCCTAAGTTGCCCAATTGCGAGAGCAGCGCGCGCCCGACGTTCGCTGTCTGCATCGCCCAGCAGTTCATCAATCAGCAGGGTGTCATTGCCACGCACATCCAGCATAGCCAGCAGTTTCGCGTCCCGCACAATACCAATGTCGCCATCGGTTCCGCCGCGCCGGCCCGATGCGCACGCAGTTGCCAGCGCCAACAGAACGCCGATCGCGGCCGGAAATAAAGCAATTCGCCTGGAAAACTTTTCAGCCATTTCGTGTGAACTCCGATGAAAGAGTTGGTGCGAGTTGTGCAGCAATGGAATCGGGGATCCTTGTAGGCCTACCGCCTTCGTCCACACAAACAAGTGAAGTGAATGCGTTGACCAACACGCGCCCGGTCGCCTCGCTCCGGATCTGATATGAGAACCGGAGTGTCCGCGACCTGAGCTCTGTAAGCCGGGTATGCACCAGAATGACATCGTCGTATCTGGCGGATCCGAGATACCTCAATCCGGCCTCTGAAACAGCAAGCTTTACTCCGTCCTGCTCAATCTCGGCGTATGACCTGGCAGCGTTGCGAATGAAGTCCGTCCGGCCGATTTCGCACCAGACCAGATAATTGGCGTGATAAACCACCCCCATCTGGTCTGTTTCGGCGTATCGTACCCTGAGTGTCGAGATAGTTTCGTTGTTCATTGGTTTCCGGTTCTGTACCCGCCAGCTGGACACGCTGCCGGCAGGTTGCAACATGACCTCCCAGTGTTGTTACGACAAGAGAAAACGGCGTGGACCTTTCAGTCAGGGCGCTGTCCGGGTTAGACTGCCGACGTGCTTGAGACTCCATGCTATATCGTCGGCGATGCCCATCTGGGTGTCTCCACCCCCGACGCGGAGAAATCCCTGATCCAGTTCCTGCGCCATGTGGAAAGCCATGGCCGCTCGCTGGTGATCATGGGAGATCTTTTCGATTTCTGGTTCTCCTGGAAGCATGTGATGCCGCGCTCGGGCTTTCGGGTCCTGGCAGCACTCGCCGACCTGCATGACAGCGGCATTGAGCTCCTCTGGCTTGGCGGAAACCATGATTGCTGGGGCGGAAAGGCGCTTGAGGAGCTGACAGGTGTCCACTATACACTGGAGGCCTGGCAGGGTGAGATCGGCGCGTGGCGGAGCTATCTGGCCCACGGAGACGGGCTCAGGGACGAGGAGGACGCACCGTATCGGCGTTTGCGGCGGGTACTCAGGAACCCCTTGGCTATTCGGGCCTACGGCTGGCTGCACCCGGACCACGCGACTGCCATCGCGCTGGCCAGCTCACGCAAGAGCCGTGACGGCCGGGCCAAGGACGAAGGGCGCGGGCTGAAAGAGGTCGCGCGCGGCCAGATCGTGGCGAACCCGACGATCGATCTTATTGTGCACGGGCATACCCACGTGCCTGTTGTTGAGCGCGTTGAATCGGCGTGGTACGCCAACGCGGGTGCGTGGTACCTGGACCAGCAATATCTGCGAATCGCCGGCAACCTTCTGGAACGGCGGGTCTGGCGCGGCTCAGGTGAAAGTGACCTGCTCGACGCTGTTAACCGGGTCCCCAAGCAGCCTCCGGGCAACAGCCTGGAAGTGTAGCGGGTCGTCGGATACGACAAAGCGGAGTTTTGCGCTGGCGTGAGGTGCAGCTGCAATCCCCTGCTCTTTCACAACGCGCACTGTTTCTGCCGCCGTTTCGTCGGCGCTGTCAACGAGCTGTACCGCAGCACCAAGCGCACCCGAAATTACATCTTTGAGCAGTGGGTAGTGCGTGCAGCCGAGTACCACTGTGTCGACCTGTGCCGTGGTGAGAGGTGCCAGGTACTCAGCGGCTATAAGCCTGGCTGCGGCGTGCTCCGTCCACCCTTCTTCAACCAGCGGCACAAACAGCGGACACGCCTGCTGCGTCACGCGTACTCTGTTGTCGCACGCTATAATCGCCCGTTCGTAGGCACCGGATGCAATTGTTCCAGCTGTCCCGATAACACCAACAGAGCCAGTGCGGGTTCGCGCCACGGCCGCCCGTGCGCCCGGATCAACGACCCCAATAACTGGAATCGTCAGCGAAGTCCTCAACGTGTCGAGCGCGTGTGCGGTTGCAGTATTGCAGGCTATTACCACAGCCTTGACGCCCTGTGACACGAGCCACTCGACTATCTGTGCCGCATATCGACGCACCGTTTCCGGGCTCTTGGGGCCGTACGGTACGCGTGCTGTGTCGCCGAAGTAAATCAGGCTCTCGTTTGGCAGCGCGTGTGTAAGCGCACGCACAACAGTCAGCCCGCCTATACCGGAATCAAAAACGCCAATGGGTGCATTGTTCAATTCGTTATTCGGCGCACTGTTTGATGCGTTGTTGGATGCAATGTTCGATGCTATGTTTGATGCGGTATTCTGTGCGTTGTCAGGCAACGGTACACCTCACGCTGTTATGCCGGGGTTGTCGTGCATTGCTACCACCGGATGGTAGCGGCCACAACCGCACCTCCGCCCGACGCAGGATACGCTGAAATCGCAGCAGGGAGATCCCAGAGTTGCGACGATACGAATGCATCTGCGCCAGCAATCAGATGGTTGAAAAGAATAAGCGCCAGCCAGTCTTCCATGTGCAGTCGTCTGCGCCGGACAAGCACGTCATCGAACCCGCCCGATGATACACCCGTGGGGCGCAGCGACCCGTCGGCCATTACCTGGAAATCATCAGGCAGCGAGTCATTGCGGAAGCGACGCGCAGTCTGCACCTCGTCGTTTGAGCGCTTGATCATGGCCAGCGCACTGATCTCAACGGCAGCAAACAGCGCTCCGGCACTCCCTCTGTCGAAGCGCGCCTGCGCCAGCCCAGGAATTGCAAAGGATGTAAGAAATGCCCTGCCGGGCGAAAGCGGCGGCCTGGGCAGCGTTGCCCTTTGAAGCGCCAATGCGCCAACCGTTACAGGTGCAACAACGGTGTCGACCTTCTCACCGGTGGTCTGCTGCTGAGCAGCGCCCGTGGTTGCGGTGACAGTCGCAATGACTGCCACCGCAATGCCCTGAGCCAGACGAAAAGCAAACGGCATAAGGAGCCGTAACGGAATCTTCAGTTGCCGAGTGCTGCCACGAGTTCAATTTCAACACGGACATCGCGTGGCAGGCCGGCCACTGCAACCGTGGAACGCGCAGGTCTGGCATCTCCCAGGATGCGCCCGTAGACCTCGTTCATCGCGCCAAAATCTGCCATATCGCGGAGGAATACTATGGTCTTCACAACGTTCGACCAGTTTGCCCCGGCCTCAGCGAGCACAGCGCTGAGATTGGCCATTACCTGCTCGGTCTGGGCAGCAACGTCTCCATCCACGATTTCCATCGTATCGGGATTAAGTGCGATCTGGCCGGCTGTAAAAAGAAAACCATTGGCGCGCACTGCCTGTGCATAAGGGCCGATGGCCCTGGGTGCGCGATCTGTGTGCAGAGTCTTGATGCTCATCGTAATAATCAGGGTTGAGGTGGAACAGAGTGAGATACAGAAAAGCCGAAAAGCTGTTCCGTGTTGCGCAATGTCTGCCGGGCCAGATGCTCTGCAGATACTTCACGCAGCTGTGCCAGCTTCGCTATGGTGTGCGGTACGAAAGACGACTCGTTACGTTTCCCGCGCATGGGTACCGGGGCAAGATACGGCGCATCGGACTCAACGAGGAGTCTGTCCTCAGGAACCATACGCAGAAGCGCGGTATCTGTCCATTTTCTGAAGGTAATGATCCCGCTGAACGACACGTACCAACCGCGGTCAAGCGCCCACGCAGCCAGTTCCTGTGAACCTGTATAGCAGTGCAGGACGCCAATCACCGACTTTCCGGCCGCCTCCGACAGGAACTCCATCGTATCCGGTTCGGCGTCACGGGTGTGGATAACCAGCGGTGCGCCGGTTGTTGCGGCAATGTCCAGCTGTTCATACAGCACGCGCTTCTGCATATCGCGCGGCGAGTTGTCGTAGTGGTAATCGAGTCCGCACTCACCTACAGCCACGGCGCCGGCCGCGAGTGCTTCCCGGATGCGCAGGGAGTCATGGTCGGCCTGCCAGGAGGAGGCCTCATGCGGGTGCATACCGCAGGTAAAGAAGACGAACCCGGGGTAACGGAGCGCAATGGTACGTGCGGCGTCGGCTCTGTCCGGCGTCTCACCAATAGCAACGAGGGCCTGCGCTCCGACAGCGCGGGCCCTCTCAATCACCACGTCGACGTCCTCCGAGAAGGCATCGTCAGCAAGGTGGACATGGCTGTCTGCAAATGGGCAGACAGCCGATACTGAATCAGTCACGGCCAATCAGCGCGCAGCAGCTTTCTCCGTGGTGCGCTGACGGGCGGCAGCAGCTCCTTCCTTCTCAGCGCGCATGGCACGACCTGCGGCTTCAGAAGCCTTGCGTGGGTAGCGCGTTTCCATCCAGATAAGGAATGGGCCGGCCACGTACATTGACGAGAAGGTTGCCACGAGCACACCGAATGTCATGATCCATGCAAACGGACGTATGACCTCACCAGCGAAAATGAGCAGCGCAAGTGTAGCTGTAATCGTGGTGAGGTGGGTCATGATCGTACGCGGAAGCGTTTCGTTGATCGAGCGATCGAGGA
Source organism: uncultured Gemmatimonadaceae bacterium (assembly GCA_964506655.1). Classification (GTDB taxonomy): domain Bacteria; phylum Gemmatimonadota; class Gemmatimonadetes; order Gemmatimonadales; family Gemmatimonadaceae; genus Gemmatimonas. The sequence continues at coordinate 1,964 of CAZDMG010000065.1, read as the reverse complement.
CTTCCGACAGTGTCTCGCCCTTGCGCTGCTTACGGAGATTTTCGCGTACGCGGTCGAAGATAATAATCGTATCGTTGGCCGAGTATCCAAGCAGTGTCAGCAGTGCGGCCACCACGGTAAGCGAGACTTCAAGATTCATCAACTTGACGAAAGCCAGTGCGACGAGGATATCGTGGGCACTGCTTATGACAGCAGAGAGGCCGAAGCGCCAGTCAAACCTGACGGCCATGTAGGCCAGTGTCATCAATGACGCCAGCGCAATGGCAATCATCGCACCGGTTCTCAGCTCACCGCCGACGCGTGGTCCGATCCCCTCTGACCGTATGACTGTATAGGCACCTTCACCGAACGACGAGCGCATTGCATTTTCGATCTGGATAGCCACATTGGACGCTCCCGCATCCTGCGCCTGAACCTGCTCCTCTCCCTGGGCGCGGATTGTGTACTCCGTATTCGAGCCGTACTGCTGGATCTCGACACCGGGGATGCCTGCATCGTTCAGAGTGGATCTGATCTTTGCCACATCGGGTGCTTCGTTGAAGCGCAGTTGCATGAGCGTGCCACCGGTAAACTCAATGCTGTAGTTGATCGGCCCCTGAACCAGGAACGACAGCGCGCCGGCTACGATGAAAGTAACTGTGGCAGCAACCGCAATACGCCAGTGGCGTATAAAGTGATATGTCGTGTTGTGGAATATGCGCAGCATGGTATTCTCAGATGCTCAGTTGCTGACCGGGGCGAGCGCGACTCAGCCAGATCATCAGGAAGGTACGGCAGACAAAGATTGCGGTGAACATGGACGCCACGATGCCGGCCATCAGGGTAACGGCAAAGCCGCGGACCGGCCCGGTACCGTACTGGTAGAGCACTATGCCTGAGAACATCGTGGTGAGGTTACTGTCCACGATAGCGCTCAGTGCATGACGGAACCCTTCATCAATTGCAAGTCGTGTTGACTTGCCCAGATCAAGTTCCTCGCGTATTCGCTCAAATATCAGCACGTTGGCATCGACGGCCATACCAACCGACAAGACGAACCCTGCCAGCCCTGGCAGAGTGAGCACCGCGTTGAAACCGGCCAGCATTGCCAGTGTGAAGAGCAGATAAAGTGTAAGCGATGCGACTGCAAGCACACCTGTAAAGCGGTAGTACACGAGCATGATGCCGACTACAAGCACGAGTGCCAGGCCGAGCGCAAAAGCTCCCTTCTGAATTGAGTCCTGCCCCAGGCTGGCTCCGATGCTTCGGACCTCGGCAACCTTGAGCGGTACAGGCAGTGCGCCCGCGCGAAGCACAAGTGCCAGATCCTGAGCCTGCTGAAGCGTGCCACCACCCAGCGTGATCTGACCACTCCGGCCTATCGCACTGTTGAGCACCGGCGCGGTGACTACACGCTGATCAAGCACGATCGCCATGTTGTCCTTAACGTGCTTACCGGTTTCTGTCTTGAACCGACGGGCGCCTTCGTTGTTCAGTGTGAACTGAACGATATTGCCTTCCAGCGGGTCTGTACCCGGGCGTGCGTCTGTGAGCACTTCACCTGTGATGATCGGGCGCGAGTCCAGCATGTAGAGCGCGCGGAAACGCTGGTTTCCTGAAACGAGCGAATCCACGCCCCAGCGGAGAACCTTGCCGGGCGGCATGGCAGCCTGCACAGCAGGCAGAAGCAGTGCGCGCTCAATCACCGACGACGCAGCTTCGGTAACGATGTACTGCCCAGGCATCTGCCCTGGTTGAAGATTTGTTGAGAAGATCCCGCGTGAACCGGCTGCACTGTCGGCGGCAGAAACAGTTCCACTGGTGCTATCCTTAGCTGCGGAATCAGCTCCGGCTGCTGTATCCGACGTAAGCAGCGCACCGAGTCCGGAGCCGGATGCAGATGTATCGCCGGCAGAAGCAGCTGCGGTGGTCAGCCCTGCCTGCCGCGCAATCTCGTCAAGACGGCTGACGACACGATCCAGTGC
>CAZDMG010000064.1:0-13830 GCA_964506655.1 uncultured Gemmatimonadaceae bacterium | reverse complement strand
AACGCGAGGCACGCATCCTCAGGCTGTATTTCGGGATTGATGTGGAGGAATCACTTACCCTTGAGGAGATAGGTGTGGTTCTGGGGATCACGCGGGAGAGGGTACGTCAGATCAAGGAGACTGCCCTTTCGAGACTGAGACATATCTCGCGTTCCAAGTCACTGGAAAGTTTCCTCGGATAATCATGGCGTCAACATATTCTTTTGATGTAACAACGGGAGTCGACCTGCAGGAGGTCGACAACGCTGTCAACCAGGCACAAAAAGAGATCGCTCAGCGATACGACTTCAAGGGCTCAACGGCGGCGATTGATTTCAACCGGCAGGAAGGTGTGCTGGTGTTTACTGCAGACAGCGATATGCGGATGCAGGCGCTGCTGGATGTTGTGCAGGCGAAGCTGATCAAACGCGGTGTACCGGTGAAGAACCTTGATATCGGGGACGCGAAGCCCGCAGGCGGGGATACACTGCGTCGCGAGATCAAGCTCCGGATGGCGCTCGACAGTGACACAGCGAAGAAAGTTGCAGCCGCCATCAAGGAGGCAAAGCTCAAGAAGGTGCAGGCCTCGATCCAGGGCGATCAGGTGCGCGTCACCGGGCCTGACAAGGACGCGCTGCAGGACGCTATGGCCCTTCTGCGTGGCGGGGATTTCGGTGTGGAGTTGAAGTTCGGCAATTACCGCTGACACTCTGCCCTCACCGATATGCTCAAAGTAGGGCTTGTTACACTCGGCTGCGACAAGAACACAGTCGATTCAGAGCGGTATCTCGCTGATCTTACCGCACATGGCGCTGAGCAGGCGAATGACCTCACTGACGCTGAGGTTATCATCGTCAATACATGCGGCTTCATTGATGCAGCAAAGAAGGAATCGATTGACGCAATCCTTGAGGCTGCACGCTACAAGGAAGACGGCAATTGCAAAGCCGTCTTTGCTGTTGGATGCATGGTGCAGCGCCACAAGGACGAATTGTACGATGTGCTCCCCGAGGTGGATGTGTTTCTGGGGACCGCCGAGTCCGACCGACTGATACCGGAGTTGGTGGAACGCGGGCTTCTGAGTGGTTCGATTGTCGAACACCCAGGGGTGCGGATATTTGGAGGCGGGCTGCCCTTTGTACGCTACCTCAAGGTGAGCGAAGGTTGCGACCACGGTTGTGCCTTTTGTGCGATACCGTTGATGCGCGGACGACATCGTTCGTTTTCGCTGTCTGAGCTTGTGAAGGAAGCACAGCTGCTGGAGATGCAGGGTGCGCGTGAGCTCAATCTGGTGGCGCAGGACCTGGCGCATTACGGACGCGACGTACGTGACGGTATCGGGTTGCCGGAGTTACTGGAAACTCTTGTACACGAAACGACAATCCCGTGGATCCGGAATCTGTATCTGTATGCAGCAGGTGTTACACCGCGTCTGCTGGAAGTCATCGCCAATAACCCGCGCATCGTCCGGTATCTCGACACACCGATGCAGCACGGCGCTGATTCGGTGCTGGCGCGCATGCGTCGCCCTGAACGGCAACGTACAATCCGTGAACGGCTTCGGCTGTACCGGGAGATTGTACCGGACCTTGCAGTGCGGACTACGGTGATTGTCGGGTTCCCTGGGGAGACTGATGAAGAGTTTGAGACTCTGCTGGCTTTTCTTGAGGAGATGCAGTTCGACAGGGTAGGGTGTTTTACTTTTTCCCCTCAGGAAGGAACACGAGCGTGGGATATGCCAGATCAGGTGCCTGAAGCAGTGGGTCTGGCGCGACAGGAGCGCGTACAAGAGTTGCAGCGCTCCATTACCGCGGAGCGATATGAGCGGTTTACAGGGCGCTCTGCACCGGTACTGCTGGAACAGCTGGACAAAGTGCAAGGCATTTATACCGGGCGGGCACAGTGGCAGGCAGACGACATAGATGGAATCGTGCGGCTCCCTGCTGTAAGGATGGAAGGAGTGGCGCCCGGTGCGCTGGTAAGCGCAAGAATACACAATGTTGTGGACGACTACGACTTCGATGCGGCGATAGAAAGTGTCATTCTACCGGCAGCAGTTGTTGCGCAGCGGGCAGCGCGTGCACTACCGATGATGCCGCTCGCAGCAGGATCGCATGTGGCGGGCACCAACAGCTACGGCAGGTGAGTATCGTGTTCGGCGTCAGACTCGTCTCCCAATGATGAGAAAGAGACTGACTGCTGAGTTTAGAGCTGGATTTATCGCCGAGTTTGTGAGTGAGTTTGTGAGTGAGTTTGTGAGGGAGCTTGTGAATGTTGGCAGATCGCGCTTTGTGAGTGCCACGCTGGCGCTTGCAGCTGGTACAGTGGCTCTGGCGATGGCGTGTGCACCGGGCGCCCGGATGGGGCGCCCCGCGGGTCCGGCTTCTGTAACGGCGCCCGGTGCGGATATAACGGCGCAAGTTGTGGCGACGGACGAAGCGGCTGGCACTCTGGCGCCCGGCGCCGACCGGGTCGCAATGATTGCTTTGGCTACACGTGCTGTCGCTGCCCCTGTTTCATCCCCGGGGAGCTGGCAGATCGCTGAAGGTGGCGGCCGGGCAATTCTGGCGCGGGGGAATGGGCGGGAACCGTGGCGGATTGAGCAGCGCGGCAGAGAGCTGCGGGTGGCCGGGGAAGGGAACGACGCAACTCCGTGGCGCGCAGCTCCGTTTGTGGCGCGCGCCGCCGATGCCGGTACGGTAGTGACTTACGAGGGGCGCAGGTATCGTGGCGAGCTTTGGTTCACGCCGACGGACAGCGGCATACTTGTGGTGAACCGATTGAATGTCGAGGACTACCTGCGTGGTGTGGTCCCGCTGGAGCTGGGGACGCGCAATCTGACCGATCGGGCTGCACTGGAGGCCCAGGCGATAGCAGCACGCAGTTATACCTATTCGCGCGTCCCATCAGGTGGCGTGGAGGTTCCGGTCCGAGGCTTCCATATGCTATCAACGGTATCGAACCAGGTATATGGCGGCGTGGAGGCCGAACATCCGATAGTGGACGCTGCGATCCGGGCGACGGCAGGGTTGGTGTTGCGCTTCAACGGTTCGGTTGTGGATGCGCCGTATCATTCCACCTGCGGCGGGAGGACTGCGGCTCCGGATGAGGTGTGGCAGGGGCAGAGTCGCGTGGCGTATTTGCAGTCGGTGAGTGACATCAATGAGGCCACGGGGCGACCCTGGTGTGAGATCTCACCACGGTATCAGTGGACACTGGAGCTGAACGAGCAGGCATTGAATGGGGTGGCCAGCCGGGCGTTGGCCGCTTTTGGAAGACAGACAGCACGTGCACCCCGGGTACAGTCGATTTCTGTTTCAGGGACTACGGGGTCCGGTCGGGTGCGTGAGGTGACGATACAGACAGATGCCGGCGGCGTGAAGTTGGCACCGCGTGAAATCCGGGAGGTCTTTCGTGATGCTCGTGGCGCAATCCTGTCCAGCACGTATTTTACCGTAGAGCGTGCAACGCGCACGCAGAATCACCTGAGTGGTGTTACGCTGCGTGGCACCGGCAACGGTCATGGGGTTGGAATGTGTCAGTGGGGTGCAATTGCCCGGGCTCGTGCCGGACAGAGCGCTCAGGCTATACTGCGTCACTACTACCCCGGTACTGTGGTCGGTTTTGCAGACTGACTGAAAACAGCCGGAGGTTAGATGAAGGACGGCGTACAGATCGCCGTTGTGGGCACGGGAGCCATCGCCCAGATGACTCACATACCGGTACTCTCGAAGCTGAAGGGTGCATCGCTGGTCGCGCTTTGCGACAACGATGGTCCAAAAGCCCGGGCCCTTGCGGACCGCTTTGGTATCCCGGATGTCTATACAGACTTCGAGGAACTGCTGGAGCATGGTGAACTTGACGCTGTTGTGATTGCCACGCCCAACCACCTGCATGAGCCGCATGTTCTGAGTGCGCTGCGAAAGAAGTTGCATGTACTGTGCGAGCGGCCGCTTTCACTGACTGCACGCGGTGTAGAGCGTTGTATAGCAGCGGCAGAACGCGTTGACCGCCGGCTTCTCGTGGGTCACAACCACCGTTTCCGCACCGATGTGCAGGCACTCGACCGGTTCCTGCGCAACGGCGAACTCGGCGATGTGACTTCGATCCGCGCAGGTGCACTCCGGATTCGCAACACAGCTGGCGGTTGGCGCACGCGCAAGGCCGAAGCTGGTGGCGGTGCATTTCAGGAGCACGGATACCCACTCCTCGATCTTGCCATGTGGCTCGCTCATATGCCAGCGCCAGTGCGTGTCTCAGCATCGATGCAGAAGGGGCGCGGAGCTTCAGCTGTGGAAGACTCCATGCAGTTATTTATTGAATGCGAGTCGAATCTGTCGATCGCGTTCGATGTATCGTGGGCTTATGTGGGTGAAGAGGACCGCTGGTGGTTCGAGGTGCACGCTGCACGCGGATCGGCCCGCCTGGCACCGTTGCGCGTTGTGAAGCTTCTGAATGGTCGTCCGGTGGATGTATCGCCCCGTGGGGCAGCCGCACGCGAGAGCCCCTTCCTCCAGAGCTACCGCGCGGAGATCGCACACTTCCTGGCTGTGATAACCGGCGCCGCACCGTACAAGGCGCCAGTCGATCAGGTCACGCTGCACAAGGTTCTCGAAGCTGTTTACAAGGCAGCAGAAGAAAGGAAAGAGATACGCATAGCATGATGCGCGCACTGCGCTCTCTCACAGCATTATGCCTGATGCTGTGCGTGACTGCACTGTCAGAAACGGGAGCGCAGGCACAGTCTGACCATGGTCCACCGCTGCCGCCTGGGCGGTCGGCGGAACTGGACTCTCTCCGCGCACAACGGGGAGCCACACTGGACGTCTCGCTTGTAACGTTCGGGCCCGGGGACGCGGTGTTCGAAAGGTTCGGTCACAACGCCATCGTTGTAACCGACCGGTCAACCGGGCAGTCGTTCGCGTACAACTGGGGGATGTTCGATTTCCGCGAACCGAATTTCATTGGACGATTCCTGTCGGGCGATACCCGGTACTGGCTTGGTGTTTTTCACACCGATGAAATGCTCAACGCCTACCGCAGCGACAACAGGTCCATAAGGATTCAGAAGCTGGCGTTCAACAATGCACAAAAGGGGGCGTTGTTCGATTACGTGCGGTGGAACAGCGAAGGAGAGAATGCGTTCTATCGCTATGATTACTACAATGACAACTGCAGTACGCGTGTCCGTGATTTACTGGACTTTGTACTCAACGGTCAGCTAAAGCGGCTGCTCTCAATTCCGGGTGGGGGACACAGCTATCGCAGTGAAACAGCGCGCATACTCTCATCAAACCTTCCCGCGTATGCCGGTATCGAAATGGCACTCGGCAGGAACGCCGACGCAACGCTTACACGATGGGAGGAGGCGTTCCTCCCCGAGCGGCTGGCAGACCACATCAGCGCCATTGGAGTGATGCAGCCCGGAGGACGCGCGGTGCGGCTGGTGCAGAGCGACTCTACCGTATTTGAAGCAGAGCGGCGGACGATGCCCCAGACACCGCCTGAGTGGGCTCTTATGACCGTACTGTTCGGACTGCTGATAAGCGGGCTCTGCGCCCTCTTCGCTGATGCAAACAACACGGCAGCACGCGTTGTGCTGTGTACCTCGGTTGCTGTCTGGTATCTCATTTCAGGGATCGTTGGTACGGCGCTGTTGCTGGCCGCGACGGTCACAAAGCACACCCAGTACATGGGGGACAACACCACCATGCTGATTCTGAGCCCTCTGGCGCTGGTCGCCATGGTGGCGGTGCCGCGCGCGCTCTGGAAGCGGGAGAGATCGGCTGTTGCTGTCGGTGTTGCCACCGCGATCGCGATTCTTTCGGTGATGGGAATGATTGCCACTCTGGTTCCGCCGTACCGTCAGCACAGCGAGGTATTACTCGGTGTGCTGATACCTGTAAATCTTGTGATAGCGGTAGCAGCTGCGCGACTCGGCGGGACAGCGCGTGATGAATGACAGCGGGCGCCGACTTGCAGTCGGTATTGATGTGGGTGGCACATTTACTGATATCGCTGCCGTTTCGCCGTCCGGTGAGATAGTGTCGGCAAAAGTGCTGAGTGTTGCGGCAGACAGGGCCGCAGGAGTTGAAGCGGCACTGGATGCCGTGGCTGTTGGTACAGGTGCGGTAGCCCGCATGGTGCATGGCACTACGGTTGTCACCAACCTGCTTCTGGAGCGGCGTGGCGCCAGGGTTGTAATGTGCGTTACCGCAGGTTTTACGGATATCGCCGAACTGCGTCGGCAGAACCGTGCATCGCTGTATGATCTTACAAAACAGCATCCGGAACCGCTCGTTCCACCTGAACGTGTAATCGGTGTCCATGAACGTATTACACCCGGCACTATCCGGGTGGCGCTTACCGAAAGCGAGTGTGCGCGCGTTGCCGCTGAGGTGATATCACTCAACCCCGAGGCGGTCGCAATCTGCTTTTTGCATGCATATCAGGACAGTCGGCACGAGATCATGCTGCGGGATGCAGTGCGTGAAGCAGCTGGCAGAGCCGGGATCGACTGTGAGATTGCCTGTTCGCATGAGGTGTTCCCTGAGATCCGGGAGTACGAGCGGATGACAACCACCGCTGCCGAGGTGTATGCACGTCCCGTACTTCATCGCTATCTCAGTACACTGACGAAGCGTTTGAGTGTACGGTCGTTGCCAGCATTGCAGGTGATGACGAGCGCCGGTGGTACATTGCCGGCAGCTGTTGCTTCGGAGCGCGCTGCCTCACTTGCGCTCTCCGGACCGGCGGGAGGTGTTACCGGTGCAGCTGCGGTTCTGCGCGCACTCGGCATTGACGATGCACTTACGATTGATATCGGTGGCACCAGTGCCGATGCAGGCTTGATAGTTGGAGGCGAGCCACTGGTAGAACGTGGGAGTGACATTGGCGGCATTCCGATAGCATTGCCACGTGTACTGGTCGAAGCTGTTGCTGCCGGAGGTGGCAGCATCGGCTGGTTGGACGAGGGTGGTGCGCTGCGTGCGGGCCCTGAGAGTGCGGGCGCTGACCCCGGCCCTGCATGTTATGGCCTTGGTGGTGCACTGCCAACGATTACCGATGCACATGTGGTTGTGGGGAATATTGCGCCAGGTGGGTGGAGTGGCGGTGTCTCCATCAGCAGGGAGCTTGCTGAGCAGGCTATCGGCAAGCTTGCAACGGCCGCGGGAGTCTCGCTGGAGCAGGCGGCGGGTGCGCTTATTGCCACTGCCGATGCGACAATGGCGCGGGCTCTCAGGAGGATTTCTGTTGAACGCGGAATAGATCCACGGGATGTGGTGCTGGTATCGTTTGGAGGAGGAGGCCCGCTGCACGCATGCGGACTTGCTGAACCGCTCGGTATCACGCGTATTGTTATTCCACCTTTCGCAGGTGTGCTCAGTGCTGTTGGATTGGCGATTGCGGCAGAACGCCGCGAGTTCCTGACAAGTGTTATAGCGCAACTTAATGGCGCAACGAGTGCCGATGTAGCAGAATGGATTGCGCGCGCACAGGCAGGCGAGGCGCTTGCGGTGGTTCCCGGAGACGAAGGTGGGCAGGAACATGGCAGTGAGTTTACGGTGCGGCGCTGGCTCCGTACGAGATATGCCGGACAGGGGCACGAGCTGGATCTCCCACTTCTGGACGGCGACGATGGCGAATCACTTGTCTCGCGTTTTACAGAGATGCATATCGCACGTACCGGTTTTGCACTCTCGCGACCTGTCGAGTGCATAAGCCTGCGCACAGCACTTACGGGTAGTCCTTCACCGGTGCGGTTCCAGCGGATACCACGTGCGGGTGAGCCTGAGCTCCCCGGTGTGGATGACGGCCGCGAAATGACGCGTGAGACAGTCGGCCCTGCTGTGGTGCAACTCGTCGATGCCACGATGCGTGTGGCTCCCGGTTGGACTGCAAAGGCTCTTCCAATCGGTGGCTGGATGATGGAGAGGAGGTGAAGTGGAACGCATTCATCTGACAGCAGCACCTGGTAAAGCACAGATCCTTGGCAGGAGCGTACCGCCGTTGAGCGACAGCTCCGGGCGAGTGCTTGTGTTCATCGTGGGCGAAGCGCCAGGCCCACGCGGCGCGGACAAAAGTGGAATTCCGTTTTTCGGTGATGCAGCTGGTGAGCATCTTTACAGGATGCTGCATGCACTTGGGGCAGCGCGCCTGCCTGAGGAGTGCAATACACTGCCGTGGAACGGGAGCGTGTTCGCTGAGAACGGCCTTAAGCCGGAACTCTCAGGTGTGGCGCTTGGCAACGCTTTCGATCGGTGCCCTACCGACAACGGGGTTCGTTTCCGTGCGCCCACGCGAAGCGAACTGGAAGGTGAAGCGAATATCCACCGCTTGCGGCGCGAGCTGCATGATTTCCAGTTACAGGGGCTGCGTGGAGTAGTTACGCTCGGACGGGTTGCTACACGTACGATTTCAATCGCACTCGATGACACAGCGTTCCACTCGCTTGCAAGGTGCAGTGTGCCGCATCCTTCGGCGCAGGGGCTACTGAGTATGGCACCGCAGCGTGGAAAGGGAGCCGTAATGGCAGAGCTGAAACGCGAATGGTCTGAAAAGTGCAGGCGCGCAATTACTGAGGCCGGCTGGGAGCCGGTTGCGCATGCGAACAAACAGGTGACGCCATGACTGCTGAGGCACGCGCACCACACTTTGACGTGCTTGGACTCACTGTCTTTGCGCAGGGCGTCGCAATGATTGCGGAGGAGATGGGGAGTCTGCTTGAACGGAGCGCAATCTCGCCGAACATCCGCGAACGACGTGATGCTTCATGCGCAATATTCGACGCCGCAGGGCGGATGGTTGCTCAGGCTGCGCATATACCGGTACATCTGGGTGCGATGCCTGAGGCGGTTGCAGCTGTTCGTGCACTGAAGCCCGTACCGGGCGATGTTTTTCTCCTTAACGATCCATCGGCGGGTGGTTCGCATCTCCCGGATCTGACTCTCATCGAAGCAATTGCTCACCCCGTGCGTGCGGATACAGTGATCGGCTACGCAGCTGTGCGTGCACATCACTCAGATGTCGGTGGAATGAGCCCTGGGAGCATGCCATTCGGTGCAACGGAGATATATCAGGAAGGGCTGGTGATTCCACCGGTGCGCCTTGAGTCGCGCGGTGTCCCAAACGCGGATGTAATGCGCATGGTGCTCGCCAATGTGCGTACACCGGATGAACGTGAAGGCGATCTGCGGGCTCAGCGTGCGGCCTGTCGGGTGGGTGCAGAATCCTGGCAGCAACTTTTCCAGTCGTATGGGGAAGCAAAGCTCACGGAGGCCGTTTCGTCGCTGCTTGACTACACTGAGCGCCGCGCCAGGCAGAGTCTTGTTCCACTCGAGGGTGCATCCGGCGATGCATCCGATGTTCTGGAAGGTGATGGTGTGACCGATGCACTGATCCCGGTCCGGATCCGGGTCATCGTAAAGGACACAACGCTGCACGTGGATCTCAGTGGCAGCTCCCCTGCTGTGGCCGGAAATATCAATGCGCCGCCGGCAGTTGCGCGTGCTGCGGCAGTATTTGTGTTGCGCGTCCTGTGTGACGATGACATCCCTGTAAACGACGGCCTTGCGCGCGCAGTTGAGCTGCATCTGCCCAGCGACTGTATCGCCAACGCCAGGCGTCCGGCGGCAGTTGCAGCTGGCAACGTGGAGCTGTCGCAGCGGGTAACCGATGTCTGCTTTACTGCCCTGGCAGGAGCTGCTGAGAATGCCGGTATCACCGGGCTCCCGATTCCTGCGCCAGGGCAGGGGACAATGAACAACGTGACGCTGGGTGCACCTGGGTGGACCTTTTATGAAACGCTTGGCGGTGGTCAGGGTGCGAGTGCGCGTGGTAACGGCCCGGATGCAGTGCATGTCGGGATGAGCAACACCCGCAACACACCAATCGAATCACTGGAACGGGCGTATCCACTGTGTATCACAACGTATTCGGTTCGCCGTGGAAGCGGCGGAAAGGGGCTGCATCGCGGTGGCGATGGTGTGAAGCGCAGTTATGAAGCACTTACTGCGTGTACAGCTACGGTACTTTCGGAACGGAGGAGTGTGGCACCACCGGGAGCGGCAGGTGGGGGCAACGGTGCAGCGGGCGTCAACAGTCTGAATGGCGAACGCTTGCCAGCCAAGTTCCGTGTTGAGTTGCGCCCGGGTGATGTGCTTACAATTGAAACACCTGGTGGGGGCGGGTATGGTGCTGAACCGCAAGAGTGAGTCCTTCGCTCGCAGCTGACACATTCAGCGTGCCGCCTTCCTTCTGAACCAGTTCGCGACAGTCGTCAACCATTCTGTCGATCGCGTCGTCCGGCCGGTCGGGATGGTGGTGGAAGAGTACCAGTGTACCTGCATTGCATTCCATGGCGAACCGTGTCGCTTCAGACGCCGCTGAGTGTCCCCAGCCTGCGAAACGACTGAGCTCCCCGTTGGTGTACATGGCGTCGTGAATCAGAACCGGGATATCGCGCAGGGAGCCGGCAAGTGTGGAGCGCCACGCAATAATTGCCCTGTGATCATTGTCGTACCCAAGTTCATTGTCGGGTGCATATGCAATCGCTGGGCCGTCGCTGTCGCCTACAACAAGTATTGCTGCGTTACCTGGGTGGCGGGCGCTGTAGTTCTCCACGATTACATCACTTGCAAGCGTGGTGACGCCTGTCATATCGAAGTCAGCAAAAGTTACTCTGCCGGCGGTGTCCGGGTGTCCAGGGAAGAGCGGCGGTGACCACAAGCGGTTGAGCGTTTCCCTTGCGGCAGCTGCGTTGGCGTTACCGCATCGCAGGATGACTGCGGGCTCGCCGGTGTGCAGTGGCGCGAAGTGCGGCAATCCGATTACATGATCGGAGTGGCGGTGCGATAGGAGCAGATGCACTTCGCTGTCGGTGATCCCGCCACTGACAATGGCTTCACCTGCTTTCCTGATCCCGGTACCGGCGTCAAGAATGATCTGTGGTCCGTTTGTGCATGTGACTTCAATGCACGCAGTGTGACCGCCGTATCTGTTGAAGGATTCGCCGGAGACCGGGATGGTACCGCGGGCTCCCCAGACGCGCAGATGAAACCGCGGTTCGCTTTCGGACATGCTGCTAGACTCTGGGTCTTGCACGCGCTTCCAGTCCACGCCGGTCTGTAATAGTCACTTGTCGCCGGACAACCGAGATGTAGCCGCGATCCTGGAAGTCTGCCATGGCTCTGGACACCGTTTCGCGGCTTGCGCCAATCATCTGCGCCATAGTCTGGTGTGTGAGGGTCTTGATAAGCCGCGCTGGTTCACCGGGCGTTGCGTTCTCAAGGAGAATACGCGCCACACGCCCGGGCACATCCAGCAGCACCAGGCTCCCGATAGTACCGTCTGCCTGCCTCAGCCGGCGCGACAGCTCCGTAAGGAGAGCCCACGCAACCTGCGGCTGCTGTTCCACCTGACGCCTGAAGTCTGCGCGTCGAAGTACCAGCAGTGTGGAGGGCTGAGTTGATACGACGTGCGCAGATCGCGGTCGGCCGTCTATCAGCGACAGCTCACCGAAGTGATCGCCGACTCCAAGGACACCAAGGATTACTTCGCGCCCGTCTTCGCCGATAAGGATCACTTTCACCTCACCGGAGCGCACGAAATAGAGCGCGTCCCCGGGGTCGCCTTCACTGACGATAAGTGCGCCCTTTGAGAACCGCTGTTCACGCGTTATGTCTGCGAAACCGCGCAGCGCCCCGCGCTCAATCTCACGGAATAGTGGGACAGTAGCCAGAAAGTCGGCTATGCGTTCGAGTGATATGCTCATACGGGCGAGGGATGGGGGATGAATTGGTGGTGTTCCAGGCTCTGACATACACGAATTCCAGGGCGAAGTATCAGCGGGTACAGATCCGCAGACGACTGAGTCTGTTTATCTTACATAATATCCGCCACGGGCACACGTCGGGCCGCTTTTACGGGAGACTCATCCTCGAAGGCGAAGCTGGAGGCAAGTCGCGCCCCAGTCAGTGACGGGCATCACACCTCCAGAATGCTGAACCACCTGCGTGAGCGCCTTTCCGATGCATTGCAACGGGCGGCTGAGGTCGATCAACTGCTTTCGGACCCGGAGACTGTCCGCGATGCATCGCGGCTGGCATCGCTTGGGCGTGAGCATCGCCGGCTTGCAGAAGTCGTGTCGGTTGCGACCAGACTCGAAAAAGCCCAGCAGGAGCTCGACGGCGCCCGGGAGCTCATGGAGCTCGACGAGGAGCTGGCTGGCGAAGCCCGTCTGGAGGCAGCCCGTCTGGAAGAGGAGCTGGAACGACTCGAAAAGGCTATGGTGCCGCTCCTCATCCCGAGGGACCCACTGGACGACAGGCCGGCCATCATGGAGATTCGCGCTGGTACAGGGGGTGATGAAGCCGCGCTCTTTGCTGCCGACCTGGTCCGCATGTATACCCGCTTCATTGAAAGGCACGGCTGGCGGATAGAACCGATTAGCTGGAGCGAAGGGACACTTGACGGCATCAAGGAGGCAATCTTTCGCGTCAACGGCGATGGCGCGTTCGGCCTTCTCCGCTGGGAGTCCGGAGTTCATCGCGTTCAGCGGGTACCCGCGACCGAAAGCCAGGGGCGCATACATACCTCCGCTGCCACCGTTGCTGTACTCCCCGAAGCGGAAGAAGTCGACATAAAAATTGAAGACAAGGATCTGCGCATCGATGTCTTCAGGTCGTCCGGGCCCGGTGGGCAAAGTGTGAACACAACTGATTCAGCGGTTCGCATAACACACTTGCCTACGGGAATCGTTGTGTCTCAGCAGGATCAGAAATCACAGATCCAGAACAAGGCAAAAGCAATGGTGGTGTTGCGTTCAAGGCTTCTGGATCTCCGTCTGGCAGAGCAGGAGGCTGAGCGTTCGCGTCTCAGGAAATCACAGGTATCGACGGGCGATCGCTCTGCCAAGATACGCACCTATAATTTCCCGCAGGGACGCGTAACAGATCATCGGGTCGGGCTTACAGTTTACGAAATAGACAGCGTAATGAACGGCGATCTGGATCAGTTCATAGAGGCCCTGTCGCTTGCCAATGCCGAAGAGCGTCTCACCGGCTGAGTCATGACCACAGTCAGAGAGCTGCTGACGCAACTGACGCAGCTGACCGGAGAGAGGCGCGACGCACGGCTGTTACTTGCGCTTGTGCTCGAACGGACGCCGGCGGAAATAAGCGCCCGGAGCGGCGACACGGTTCCTGGCATACTGGCTGCCGAGGCACTGAATGCCGGTCAGCGTTTAAGCGCCGGTGAGCCGATGGCTTATGCAACCGGCAAAGCAGCGTTCCGAAACCTTCTGCTGGACGTTGACCGCCGGGTACTGATCCCCCGCCCGGAGACGGAAGTCGTGGTGGACGAGGTTCTGAGGCTTTCAACGGCGCATCCGGGCGGCACCGCCGTGGATATCGGCACGGGGAGCGGGGCTATAGCAATCTCACTCGCGACCGAAGGGCACTTCGACCGGGTAATTGCGACCGATATATCCAGCGAAGCGCTGGCAGTTGCTGAACAGAATGCCATGCGCGAGTGTAATCTTAGTCACAAGCGTGGTAGCAGGTCTGCACAAAAGGCTGTCAACAGCCCCGTGCAGCCTGAGTTCCGGCAGGGTGACGGTTATGCCCCGCTCGCCGGCGTTAAGGCACGTGTTATCGTATCGAACCCGCCGTACATTGCATACGATGAAGCGCGTGATCTGCCGGAGCTGGTGGCAGGCTGGGAGCCGGCTCTGGCGCTGTTTGCGGAGGACGGTGGGATGGCGATGTACGATGTGCTGCTGGACGGCGCGCCGGAACACCTCGAAGATGGTGGCTGGATTGTGCTCGAAGTGGATTCGCGTCGTGCGGAGCT
>CAZDMG010000063.1:0-14382 GCA_964506655.1 uncultured Gemmatimonadaceae bacterium | reverse complement strand
CTGAACACTCAGTGCGCGCCGTACTTTGCAAAATGAAGTGTAGCTATTCTTTCGATGGCGGCGGGATCTTTGCTGCGTCTGTGCCGCTGAGCCGCGAACCCAGCCCCTTGAGCAGAGCCTCGGGGTCGAGGCCATACTGTGCAGCTGAAGCCTCAAGAATTTTCATCATCGCGGAAAGCTTTTGCTGCGCCGCATTTGCTGTCCCCTGACCATCGCCGCTGTCCAGTACCACCAAGCGGTCGATCTGGATATCTGACGCGGCTTCGGAAAGCTTCTCGATCATCGCTGGCAATTGCTGCAGATACAGCAGCGTCAGTGTGCGATCACCACCGATGGCGAGCTGATCCTGTACCGCCTTGAGTGCACGCGCCTGCGCTTCACCCTGTGCGATAACCGGTGCTGCTTCGGCTTCTGCATCTGCGCGTGCTGCTTCAGCGCGCGCACGTGCGGGTTCAACCTGCTCCACCTGGAGGCGGACGCGGGTGACTTCAACGCGTGCTTCTTCCACGGCCTTTTCAGCGCGCGCCTGTGCTTCGTCTGCGGCTGCGCGTGCTGTGCGCTCAACGATCTGCGCCTCCCGATCGAGCTCGGCCTGCTTCACACGGAGCTCGTTGGCGGCGGCCGCGATGCGGATCTGCGACTGAGAGCGCGCTACTTCGGCCTCCTGGTTTGCGACGGCCTGCTCACGCTCAGTTTCTGCCGAAGTGCGGGCTTCAGCGATCTGTGCGTCACGGAGCACTTCAGCCGTACGGATACGGCCGTAAGCGCGCAGGTAACCCGCGTCATCGCTGATGTTCTGGATCTTGAGCATGTCGAGCTGAAGGCCGAGTTTCTGAAGGTCGCGCGTGACTTCCTTCATCAGTTCTGTTTCGAACTTGACACGGTCTTCGTTGGCTTCTTCCGGTGTGAGAGTGGAGAGGACACCACGCAGGTTGGCTGCAAGCGTTTCCTGTGCCAGCTCTGCCACCTGAGTCTCGCTCCCCAGGATGCGTTCAACTGCGTTGTTGAAGACTTCCTCCGGCATGGAGGCGATCTTCACGTTTGCAACTGCCTGCACGTCGATGGGGATACCGCCCTTGGCGATAGCGTTGCGAACGCTGATGGTAAGCGGGATCGTGTTGAGCGGCATCCATTGGGCGCGCTCAAGCAGCGGGATGCGGAAGGTGCGCCCGCCGCGTACCACTCTGTACCCAACGCTTGTACCATCCGTAAGCGAACGACGCCGGCCTGTTATCACCGCCACCATATTGGGAGGCACGATGATCAGCAGCGCTTTCGCTGATGAGATAAGAAGAAATATCAGGACTATAAGGAACAGCGCGCCTGCAATGCCGAATGCTGCACCACCAAGCCCTTCAGGTATTTCGATCATCGGTTCTCCGGAATCAGTGTACGGGGTGAATGGGTATTCAGAACGAGTCGGGTTTGACTACCGCGACACCGTCTGCGATGTACTCGATACGACACTTACGGAAACGGCCGGCCTCAAGATTCTGCACGTCGTCTGCGCGCCTTGCAGGTAGCTCCCGGAACTGGCCACTGGCTGTAAAGCTCACCTTGCCAAGCCCGGCCTCATTGAATGGCAGCACCAGATCAGCGGGCGTCCCAAAAACCAGTCCGTCCAGTGGCAACTCGCCGGCCTCAGATTGCCGGAGGAACCGGAAGAGGAGATGCACAGCCATCAGCGTAGTAAGGCCTATTAAGGTTGAGCTGATGAGCTGAGTAGCGATGCTGCGGCCCGTGAGAACACCGATTAACCCAATACCACCGAAGGCGAAGCTCGCCCACGTGAGGTTACGGAGTGAAAAGATCGCCAGCAGTCCGACATCGTCGAAGGCGCCATCAGTATCTGTGTCAACGCCGTCGGTGTCATGGCCAATGAGCGACATGGCCACCAGGCCGCCACCGAAGATGAATGCAGCAATAAAGAGCCAGGTCATTTGTGCGCGTACCCTGCGTCAGCGACCGTAAAACGCCGTGAATGAAGCCGTCGCCAGTGCGTGGTAATTCAGGTTGAAGCCGATCTGCGCACTGGTGGCGATAGAACCCGGGTCGATTGCCGCCACCGACAAGGCGAACACCGTGAATACGTACCGATGCGGCTTGTCACCCCTCGGCGGACACGGACCGCCCCACTCTTTGACACCGTAGTCGGTCATTCCATGCTTGGCACCCGATGGCAATTCGCCGGCTGGGTTACCCGCACCACGCTCAAGCGCAGTGACCGTGGTTGGGATGTCGTACACCATCCAGTGCCACCAGCCGCTGCCGGAAGGCGCATCCGGGTCGTAAACCGTGATGGCGTAGCTTTTCGTGCCTTCGGGTGCACCAGACCACTCCAGAGCGGGTGAGATGTTGAGCCCACCGCAGCCAGTGAAGAGATAATCGTTGCCGATAGTCGAATCCGGTGCGATATCGCTGCTTCTGATTTGCATGATCTTCCCCTTCCGGTTGAGTCAGTTGTGCGTATGGCAATTCCAGGCGCTTCTGCTTGCTGCAGCGGTGCGGATACGCCGGCACGCTGGCATAGAGCGTGTACCTGAAGAATAACTCCACGCGCAGCGCCAACATCGGAATGTATCCTGCCGGACGGGTTACGGCTGCTGTGGGCCGCCTTGGGCGTCCGTTTGCGGGCCACCCGCGTCGGCGTCCCGGAGCGCATTCTGGACGATCCGGGTCAGAAGCACCGCAAGAACCACCGTCGCCAAAACGCCAATTACCATCACGATCGGTGGGAACGGTGCCTTGCCATTCGCGGCAGTCGCGCCTACCACCGCACCATACGCCGCGTACGCAAAAACAACCGGTGCCAGCCCCACAGTTCCAAGCACGAAGTGCGAAAGGCGTACTGTACTGATGCCAAGCGCATAATTGGAAAGCACAAACGGCACAGCAGGGGAGAGTCTCAGCAAAAAGACCAAACGAAGTCCGTTGTCTCCGATAGACTGGTCGATAATGCTGAGCTTTGGCCGTTTCTGCACCCACTGTGCAACGCGGTCACGAGCCAGATGTCGCGCAATCAGAAATGCGGTAACACCGCCAAGCGCTGCGCCTGCCAGTGAAAGCGCGGTGCCGAGTACGACTCCAAAGACCGCGCCGCCGGCAATGATAAGAAGAAAGGCGGGCAGCATGAAGACCACTACTGCTGCGTACAAGAGAATAAATGCGATTGGGGCAAACGCACCGGCAGACTCAACCCAGCGGCCAACACCAGGGAGATACGGTGCGATCAGTATAGCAAGGAATATCCCGCCTGCGATGGGCACCAGCAGCGCCGCAACTTTGCCAATTGATTTAACAAGTGACTTGCCGGCTGACTTGTCAATCGAAGTGTCAATCGAAGTGCCAATCGACTGTTTAACCGATTTACTTCCCGAGGCTGCGACTTTGCGATTTGCCATCCGACAAAGCTAGCCACTCCTCTGGCTCTGCATGCAGCAGTGCAACCACCGCATGCAGAGCCAGAGTAAGATGCTGCTTTAAGATGCTGCTTTAAGATGCTGCTTACTGAAGCGGCTTGGTGGGGCGCTGGAAACCGCCGTCGAGGGCATTCAGGAACAGCTTGAATGTCCCGTGTGGCTGCGCCCGGAAGAGAATCTCCGGGCCGAAGAGCCAGAGCGTGCCCTGGCCAACAGATGCTTCAGCCATTGCGACACCACCCTTGAGGTATGCCTGACCCCATGCCCAGCCACTGCGGAGCGGTGTGTCGGTGTCAAAGACTGCAACCGGCCGGATCCCCAGCGATGCAGCGTTTGCTGGCAGTCGCATCACCGGGCTGTTGTCGAACATCACTGCCGGACGTGCATTCATCCCCGTAGCGATCGTCATGGATGTATCCATCGCGACCTCCAGAAGCGAACCTGGGATGTAGTACTTGTCGCGCGGGAGTGTCCGTCCGTCTTCCATGAGATAGTTCTCAATCGGCAAGCCGATCTGACGGCCGAGTGCGATCGAAGAACCGATAGCGATCACGCGTCCACCCTTCTCCATGAACTCTTTGAGCTTTGGTGCTGAAGTTGCCGCAGTCAGGCTGCCGAGCTGCGACTGGTACTCAGCGGGGATGATGGAGTTCTGTCCGCCACCAAAGCCACCGCCACCGCCACCACGGCCGCCACCGTCTGACACCATACCGCTGGTCAGTACGATCACGTCATATTTGGCGCGCAGGTTACCAGTGTCGATTTCCTGCGGGAATACCACGGTGTACGGATACTCGAAGTTCTCGAGAATAAGACGTGTCCATCCACTCGGCATGGAGCCGCCGTAGCGATCTACGAGCGCAACGCGAAGCGGCTTGACGAGCTGTGCACCGGCCGGAGAGCGATCGGCAGCAAGGAAGTTCACGCCGAGTTCTCTGGATGCCTTCTGGACTTCCCTGTCGGCGGTGCCACCGCTGGGGATAAACCATGTACCGGCGGGATACGAGGTGCTGCCATCGGTGAAGCTGTTTGGCGAGCGGTACGTCTTGACCTTGGCAGCAGCGAGCCGGTTGGCAACGGTTGCTGCATCGTTGACTTCGGGGCGGATGTAGTATCCAGCCTTACCCTTTGCAACAGTGCCGGCAGGCATTGTGGCAACGTCTGACAACCGCTCGAATGGCCCGGTCACTGCATCCAGTGCACGATCGTACTTGAAGCCCATCTGATAAGCGAGTGTCCAACCTGCGTTATCATATGGTGCGATCGGTGGCCCACCCGGATACTGGAAGTCATTCGGGTGATCCTGCGGCTCGAACATATCGAGCACGTGAGCGCGGTACGCCTGTCCGGTCTGGATGATCCAGCTGCCCGCAGGATAGCTCTTGCCATTTGTGCTGAACTGCGCGGTTGCGCGATACACCTGCACGCCGGACTTCTGGAGTGCCTGTACGAACTTGGTAGCAGTCGGGAAATCCGGCTGGTTGCTGGGAATGATGTACGCGCGCGGATCGCGGTCCGCGGGCTTCTTCAGTTCTGCCATGTACTTGACGTCGGCAGCACCGCCGCCGCGTCCACCGAAAGCTCCTGCGCCGCCAGCTCTGCCGCCGGCTCCTGCTGCTGGTGCAGCTGCGGCGCGGTCCTTCTCAATCTGCGCACTCATTGCTGCCACACGCTTGGGGCTGATCGTCCAGTTGTCGCGCTGACCGGCCTGGATAGCGTCCATGCCCATGCGCCAGCGGTTGAAAAGGAAGTCTTCCTTGTAGCGTGCCGCCAGGTCGAGCAGTGCCTTGTTGGCGGAAACCGAGTAATCGATGGACTGACGGAACTTCCATTCCTGAGGTTCAATCGGGAGTGGGAGGTTGGCAGAACGAAGCTGCCTGTCCGGGAGCAGCGCAATGCGCATCGGCGTGGGGCTGCCGATTGTTTCGGTCAGGATACCGATCATGTTATGGAAATACACAGCGGTACGAAGACCGCCATTCCACCACGTGGAGTAATTGGAGCCGCCGCGGAAGGTCAACCCTGGCTTGTTCTCCATGACAAACCGGTGATTGAGTGCAGCGCCCACGAGGTCCAGCCCGGTAATGATCGCTGGATGGAACCAGTAGTTGGCCGGATCGCGGTATGGCGGTGCAGCCATCACGGTACCGGCGGGCCCGGTCTGGTGATGGTTGTACATGATCTGCGGGTTCCACTCGATGAACAGCTGACGGGAGATGTTGGTGGTCTCCTTGAGTGCGTTCATGTAGGAGTCGCGGTTGTTGTCGTGCCCCGCGTACTTCTCATAGAGCCTCGGGATCTGCCCGGTAGTACGACGCAGGGGGTCTGATTCCTTCATGTACCAGTCGGAGACGAGCTCCATACCATCCGGGTTCGCGTGAACGAAGAGGATGATGACATCGTTGAGGATCCGCTGTGTTTCAGCGTCGTTCCCGCTGGCGAACTGCCAGAGTGTTTCGATGAGCTGCTGAGCGCCGAGTACTTCGGTGGCGTGCAGTCCGCCGTCGATCCAGAAGACAGCTTTGCCTTCGTTGGCGAGGCGGCGGGCTTCGGCGGAGTCAACGCCTTCAGCGAACGCGAGCTTCCGGGCGATCTCTTTGTAATGGGCGAGGTTCCGCTGGTTTTCAGCCGAAGTGACGACCGCCATGATCTGCGGACGTCCTTCTTCAGTGAGGCCGATGGTGTCGAGCTTCACCCGATCGCTTTCCTTGGCGAGCCGTGCGAAATACTCGTGCAGTTTGGTGTAATTCGGCAGGACGTAGTCGGTGCCGATGTCGTACCCAAAGAACTCTTTGGGGGAAGTCAGTCGCTGCTGGGCTGGTAGCCAGGCAGGAATTGCCGTGCAGAGCAGCAGCGCGGCGGAGCACCAAAGGGAGGTGCGACGCGAGCGGTTCATGCTGTAGGGAGTTGGGGGAACAAAAGTCGGCCTTAAGGCGCTGTACTACAGGGATACGATGTCACGCCGCGCGCCGTTGGGCCAGTCGTAGCCGAAAAATACGGTGTGGCCGGGGTTGAGGGAGCGCTGCTTCTGGCTTTCCGGCCCCGATCTGGCGAATTTACAGGATTACGGATAAAACGCCGGAAAATGCCTGAGCGTGAGACTGACTTGGTTTCGGCAACCGTGCGAAGGATTTGCCGCACATACACACTCAATTGGGGGACCTATGAAGAAGATCCTTGCAGTTACGGTAATACTGGCCGCAGTTGCTGCGTCGCCGGTTGCAACGACGTTGGAAGCTCAGCAGACCACGGGGACCGCGGGCGGTACAGCCAGCGGCATGTCCGGGATGCAAGGGCACAACATGAAGATGTCCGGCTGGCAGGAGCTCGACCGGTTTCACATGGTGCTCATGCAGACCTGGCACCCCATCAAGGACAAATCCGATGTTGAGCCGACCAGAAAGTCGATGACCGTCATGAAGACAGTTTCGGAAGCGCTCGCTGCTTCGACGGCCCCCAAGGGGTGCGATACACCGGAGCTTGAGAAGGCCCGCAAGACACTGACGGCTAACGTTGCAGCGCTCGCCAAACTGGTCGACAGCAAGGCCGACGATAAGGCGATCACTGAAGCCATGAAGGAGCTGCACGACAACTTCGAAGTGCTCGAAGAAGGGTGTAAGGTGGTTAAGTAAGCGGTCGCTGCTGGCAGGCGCGGCGTTGCGCGTTGCGGCAGCATGCGATAGCATGTGGCAGCACTGAAAAAAGAAGAGCGGGACGGCGCTCCTTTGCCGTCCCGCTCTTTCGTTGTGTACATGGACTACATGCTGGTTTTCACAGGCGGCGCGAGTCGCTTATTCATCTCACGCAGGTGTTCATCCATCTTAAGCCGCGGGATGCCGTTTTCGAGCCACTCCTTTGGTGGATCACCCTTGAGATAGTGGTCCCACCAGTCCTGCAGCCGCAGGATGTAGTCCTTCCTGTTCCTGAGCTGTGACAGCCCATGGTTCTCGCCGACGTATTCAAGCAGGATGACATCCTTGTCGAGCTGGCGCAGGGTGTTGTAGAAGGTTATCCCCTGATTGAAATCCACTGCGCCATCCTTGTCGTCGTGCAGGATCACGAGTGGTGTATTGACCTTGTCTGCAAAACGGTTGGGTGAGTTGCGTTCGTAGGCTTCCATGTTTTCGATGAAGTTGCCTTTGAACCGTCCCTGGGAACTCTGGAAGATCGGCTGATTGGCGCTGCCGCTGTTCCAGTATACCGAGCTGTACATGCTGATCATGTCAGTGAGAGGTGCGCCCGCAACCGCTGCTTTGAAAATGTCCGTCTGTCCGACAAGGAATGCAGTCTGATACCCACCCCATGAGTGGCCATGCAGCCCGACATTTGCCGAGTCCACGACTCCCGTGCGGATGGCCGCTTTCACTGCCGGAATAACACTCCACACTGCGGACATTCCCGGGTCGTTGATTACATAGTTGATATCCGGCTGAAACACTGCATAACCGCGCGAAGTGTGCAGTGCTGGCGTGTAGGAACTTGTAAAGGTCGGGTTCGAGAATTGATGCAACTGATCGGAGAGGTGTTCGTATATGAACACCACGGTCGGGTACTTCTTTCCTTCTTCATAGCCGGCCGGGAGGTAGAGTGCGCCCTGCAGTGTATCACCTTTGTCGGTTACATAGGTGACCAGTCGCGAGCCGGGCGACCAGGCAACACCATTCATTCCCGGGTTCACATCTGAGAGCCTGACGGAATCGCCACCCCATGTAACACGCCAGTAATCGGGGAAGCGGGCGAATGTCTGGATGGTGCTTATCCACACTTCTGCATCGCGGGCGCGCATCGGTGTAATGCGTGCGTCTTTCCAGTCTCCCTGTACAACAGCGCCGGGCCGGGCCGGATCAATGCGGACAAACGCTTCCTTCTTGGTGCGCTCCTGCATTCCCACCGTGTAAAAGGGCTTCGAGAGATCAACGCCGCGTACACGTGGGTCGATTGTAATTGCGCGACGGTAACGGATCATCTTTGCGCGTCCGTCGCCAGTGAGGTTTACGTGCCCGGTGCCTGTAACCGGTACCTTCCAGATATCCCAGTTGTCGCTGATAAGCACTGACTTGCCATCGCTGGCCCAGCCAAAGACGCTTGTCGGCGGACGATCAATGTTGTGATCGTCTTCGGTATTGATAAACGAAACCGGTGCACTGCGGGTGACGTTAGTGACGGCACCCGTCGCAATGTTATATACGTGATAGTTGCCATCGTCCCAGTAAAGCGCATACCGGCCGTCGGGTGACACCTGTGCGGTGGAACGGAGGTCCTTGCGTACAAGCTTCTTTTCGCCTGTACGCGTGTTGATGATGTATGCATCGCGTCGTTGGATACCATCCAGGTTGGCCTGGCGCTCGTATTCCCTGTTGTCGTAACCAAGCAGCCACTGATCGCCTGCCGCAAGCATACCACTGCGTACTTCATCGTCGGTAAGCTGGACGACCTTCCCCGTCGCCGGTGTAAAGGACGCAATAAAGGAGAAGCTCTTGTCAGCGTTCTCCTGAACCTGCTGCATGGACTGCAGGCGCGGGTCTTTTGTATGCCAAAGCCTGAGCGTCGGGCGTTCGTCGCTTTCAAGCTCCTCCGATTTCGGGATCGGTGATGTTGCAACGCGGAGCCCGATGATCATGGCATCCATGCGCTCAGTCCAGCGCGGTGTCCGGTCGGGGCTTACTTCCATCCCATCTGGGAGCGCGACGTCTGCGTTGAATCCAACTGCTGATAGCTTGCGTGTGGGGAGCCCTACACCGGTTACTCCCATTGCCGTCCACAATGTATCAGTGCCTGCGCTATCGATTGTGCCCTTCAGGAACCCGAACGCAGCCAGTGAGTCTGTCCATGCGAAACGACGATAGAGAGCTTTGCCTGCGTCGATGGAGAATGTTACACCCGTGTTCAGATCGCGAAGCTGTACACCGTTGCCGAACTGCTCACGCGCATCAATCACGTAGCCAAGCCAGCGTCCGCTGTTGTCGAAAGCAAACTCGGAAACGTTACCGACGTTGGTAAGCGTACCGGTCGCCAGTTCATAAAGGAGCAGGTCGGTACCGCCTGTGCGGCCTGCCCCTGCGCCTGCTGCTGCACCTTCGGGCGCGTAACCCTGCAGCACCAGCCAACGCGGAGAGTCACCGCTGAACTGCACTCGGCGGACATGCTCAAACTCACGCTTATTACCGGTGGCGAGTTCAATAATCACAGCTTTCGCCTGAACAGGACGTCGTGCCGTGCGCATTCTCTTTTGTTCGGCGGCTGTCGGGTATACCAGATAGGCACCCCATTTGCCATCGGCTGAGAGTTGCAGATTTCCGCCGCCGGCGATCTCACCGACATCAAAGCGCAGTTCACGCCCACCGGCCCTGGTCTCGCGGAACATGATCCACGAGTCGCCTTCGTTTGGAGTGACTGTGTACGCGAACCATGCACCGTCGAGTGAAAGGGTCGCACCGCGGATGGTCTTCCAGGCGGAAATGTCCGCAGGTGTAATGGCGTGGGGTGCAGCAGATTGCGTAGCTGCTGGCTGCGTTACAGCGGGTTGCTGCGTGGCATTTTGTGCAGCAGCCATGGTCGGTGCTGCAAGTGCCGCCAGAATGAGGAGGCGGCCTGGTAACGCGGGCATATGGGTCTCCGGCTTGGTGTTAAGGACCCGAAAGATGCGCTGTGCAACCCCCGGCCGCCACCACGGACGCGTCTTATTGCCTTAGTGAGCCTGTCAGCTGTCTGCGGCTGGCCGCTTTCCGAAGCCGCTCAGCAGCATCCCGACCGCTACCACTGTCACCGCACCTACTACGTTGTGCCAAAGGAATGAAACAGACGGCGCACCAAAACTCACAGCAGCAACAGCTCCCATCCCGGCCAAGAGGCCGACAAAGGCTCCCAGTGCATTGGCCCGCTTGAGCATCGCCAGAATGAACACCCCCAGTATCGAGCCGTAAAAGAAGGACCCGAATCGGTTCACTACTTCAATGAGCGAGCCGAGCGTTGCCGCATAGGTCGCGACAATACAGGCAAAGACACCCCAGAGTGCAGTCGCTGCCTTTGAGACGTTCAGATAATGAGCATCACTGGCGACAGGTTTCACCCATCGCTGGTAGAAATCCACAACCGTTGCCGTTGACAGCGAATTCAATTCAGCCGCGATACTCGACATGGCAGCCGCGAGCACGGCGGCAAGGAAGAGCCCTGCCAGCCCGAGCGGCAGTTGATCAAGAACGAAGCGTGGGATGATATAGTTGACGTCACGCGATGGCTCACCTGTGACCTGAGCGGCCTTACTGAGCGCTTCAGCACGTACGGCATCCACCGCCTTGTCCACGTTCCTGAACTCCGCGAGTGAAGCCGCTATGCGTGTCCTGTCATTGCTGCGCTGCGCTGCTGAAGCCTCGCGCGCTGCCGATTGTCGTTGCGCTATAAGCTCGTCGTAACGCGTCTCCAGCGCTGTGTAACCGGATGGGTCTGCCGCGCGCACTCTGGCGCTGTGATCCGGATTGAAGAGCATCGGCGCCGGTTCAAAGACATAGAACAGGAACACCAATACACCGATAAGCAGAATCATCGCCTGAAGCGGAATCTTCCAGTATGCCGACATCAGCAGCGAACTGCGCGCTTCGTCCACCGATTTTGCAGTGAGATACCGCTGTACCTGACTCTGATCTGTACCGAAGTACGACAGCATCAGGAAAGTA
This sequence comes from uncultured Gemmatimonadaceae bacterium, assembly GCA_964506655.1. Classification (GTDB taxonomy): domain Bacteria; phylum Gemmatimonadota; class Gemmatimonadetes; order Gemmatimonadales; family Gemmatimonadaceae; genus Gemmatimonas. Next base: position 3,290 of record CAZDMG010000063.1, on the reverse strand, counting down.
CCGCCCAGAATCCCTGACCAGAATGTGTAAGTCTGTGTGAGATCGAAGGAGAAATCAAAGACCTGCATACGCCCTGTTGCACCGGCAATTCTGAAAGCGTCGTCCAGCGGCACGGGCATCCGCATTACAAGTACTGTCCCTACCGCAATCATTGCCGTAACAATCACGAACATCTGCTTTACGTCCGCCCAGGTTACGGCCTGCACGCCGCCGAGTACGGTGTAGATGATGGTGGGAATACCTATGAGGGCAACGGACATCGTCAGGTTCAAGCCAAACATCGATGAGAGCACTACAGCAGGTGCTGCGATAATGGTGCTGCACGACAGTCCGCGCGAGAGCAGGAACAAAAAGCTGGTGAGCGACCGTGTCTTCGCGTCGAAGCGCTTTTCGAGGAACTCGTATGCAGTAAAGACCTTCGCGCGGTGCAGGAACGGCACTATCGTAACGCCCAGAATCACCATTGCGATGGGCAGTCCGAAATAGAACTGCACGAAGCGGAGTCCGTCCGTTGCGCCCTGTCCGGTTGTTCCGATGAGTGTGACAGCCGATAGCTGCGTCGCCATGACAGACAGCCCAACCGCCCACCACGGGAGCCCGCGGTTCGCCAGGAAATAGCCTTCCATATTCTTCGTGCCGACTGTGCGTCGGAGTCCGTCAAAGACAACAATGACCAGGTAAACCGCAACTACCGTCCAGTCTATCCAATGCATCAGTTGGTGAACCGGCTCTGCAGCAGCCAGAGGAGCCAGAGAGTTACTACCTGGATGGTCGTGACGCGGAGGAGCGTCGCACGGAAACGCGATTGCATGATTGAAAAACTACGCGATTGTATGTGCGTGGTGCAATTGCATAGCGCTGCAAAGGTGTGGAGTCTGCGGTGGGTGAGAACGCTGCTTTTCCGCCCCAGCCTCTCAATAAACGCGAAAGGCACCCGTTCCGGCGGTGCTCTGTGCCGGAACGGGTGCCACTTCAGCAGCTTATGGGTCAGCGCGTCGACTTGCTGTGTACTCCACCCTTCTTTGAATCCACGTTCACAGTGAATGGCCCGTTACCCTCCACAAGCCAACGCACAGTGACCGTGCTGTAGCCCGGGATGTTGTCCACTTCAATGGTCGTCGGGTTGAGCTTCTGCTCCCGGGTCTGGCCGTTGATTGGGTTGGTGACGACAAAGCCTGCGACCACCTTCCCGCCACTCAGTGTAATGTGGTCGGGGCGGGTAATCCGGTTCTCGACATCCTGCTGGGTGTGCGTGGGTGCGAGACGCCGGTTGGCAACAATAGCTGTAACTTCGGTGAGCCCACCGATTCTCCGCACCGCGATTGAGTCGACTTCAACCTCAGGGAGCTCGCGGGTCTGGAAAAGCGTGAACATCATGTTGCGATGTGCGTCGGCCTGGAGCAGGAACCCAGGTTCGGTACGACCGAAGTTTTTCTTCCAGCCGCCGATCTCGATCTCACCGAACTGTGGATGGTTGTACTTCTTCCACGGCACGAATGCTTCCCCGAACAGGAGCAGCCTGTCGAATCGCGCCTGGGTGTTGTCGCCCTCGCGTTCCTTGTTATCGGCTGAATAGAAGTAGAGGAACGGAGTGAACAGTTCGTTGGTGAAGGTGAGCACTCCGCGCGCACCGTAGAACCAGTCGAGTTCGCCACCCCACACGATATAGAGATCCTTCCACACCACCATGTAGCGGTAGCCCGGAAGCACCTGCTCACCTACGCGGCCGAGTACGTCGAACACCTGCACGTCCTGAGGGCGGTATTCATCCTGAGGAACGCCTGGGCCACGCAACAGCATTCCACCTGAGTTATGGTAGCTCTGTGCACCTGCAATGTTCTCGTGCTTGAACACGAAATCCATGACGGCACGTGTTTCAGGGAGCGACGTGGCCCACCAGTCTGCACCGCCCTGCACATACTGCGGCTGCCAACGCCACGGCCAGTTACGGTTGGGGTCATAGCCTCCGATGGGATCTTCGTTCACCAGGCCGTCACCGTCGTTGTCGATCCCTTCCTGACCGAGGATATCCCACTGCCCCTTCTCGCCCGGCTGAACACGGATCATGATGCGTGGGTCGACAGGTGATTCCTTCCACTGACCATTGGGGTTGCGGCGGCGCATCTGAGTGATGTGCCCGTCTCCGTCGAGATCGTCGTAACCATCCTCGTCAACTCTGCCATCGCCGTCGTTGTCACGCGGAACAAGTCCTGTTCTGGGCGAACTCGCGGTGTTGGGTTGCTTGAGGAAATGGTCGCGCGCATCCGGGTTGATGGTCGGCACGATGTAGAGCGTGCGCTTGGCGAGCAGGGAATCGACCTCCGCCACGCGTCCGGCCATTTCCGCCAGGTACCACGCGGTGTAGAGCGAGAACTCGGAACCCTGTACTTCGTTGGAATGGATGTTTCCATCGATGTACATGGCAGGCTTCCGGTCTGCGTCACCCACTTTGAAGTTCGTGACTGTGAGGATCCAGATATCCTTCCCCTCATAGCTCTTGCCGATTGATCCGAATTTCACATAGTCCGGGTGAGCGGCAGCAAGCCGGCGTCCGATCTCTCCGATCGTTGCGTGATCGTAGAATCGATCCCATGCAATTGATACCTTGGGATCAGGTGGTGAGCCCATCGCAGCAAGTGCACCCGGAGGTGACGGTTGTGTTGCACGTTGCGCACCGGCGGGCGCAGAAAGACACACGGCAGCGACCGCAGAAGCGATCAGCGCACGTGCAGCGAGTGTACGTTTACGCATGGTCATCATCGTGTAGCGCGAAGTGTGATTGTCTGTGTGGCTTCACCGGCGATCGGTGAGCCTGCCCAGAGTGTTACAGTGCTCCCTGCGTCGCCGATGACGACCCAGTTGAGCCGCGTGAACCCGCCACTGCCGCCAAGTGGATTCAGCAGCTCTGTAGCGCGCCCGCTTGCAAGTTCCTGATTGCCGGAGAGCGTCATGTCAACGCGAAGGCGGCGCGGCCAGCGCGCACGCACACCAATCGCCGACATCGTGGAGAGGTAGCCGTCATTGACTACGTCTGCTGACACACGCCAGACGCGGTTGCCGATGGACTCAACCTGAACACCGCGCAGCGAAACCGACGGCAGCATACCTGCGAGCTCACGGGTGAAGCGCGTATGCTGCGCCACAGTGCTGTCGATAAGGGCAGCGGGTGGATTGAGCGTTGCGTACGGCGCGATCCCACCGACTTCCACGACTTTGCCAGGGAAGTCCGGATGCTCGACGCGCTTCCATTCCACGATAGCGTCCGGCCTGTTGGCACTCAGCCATTTGTA
>CAZDMG010000062.1:0-14523 GCA_964506655.1 uncultured Gemmatimonadaceae bacterium | reverse complement strand
GCGGACCTTGTACATTCCCCGATCCTCGCCAGTGTGCGGCCCACAGATGCTCTCGTAACCATCATTTAGACCTCCCATGTTGGCGGCTACCTCTAACAAATGGACTATATAAGCCAAATATCCAGAGTTTCTGGCCACGGCCAGGATGATGGCCACTAATCCCGCAGCGGAAGCTACGTAACCCCATAGCCTATCAGCATTTCGATTCTGGCCATGCGATGGCACTGGCCAGAATCCGTGGCCAGAAAGGTCAATTTTGCGCCCTGCCTATTGCGATCTCTCGCACTCCCGCGCTCGAGCACGCCCCCGCAAAAGCCTCCGTAACCATCGTTTACACCACCCAAATTGGCTATCTTTAAAAGATGGACGGTATCAGCAGAGAGGCTTGGATTCGGGTGCGGCGGGCACTGCAGGACGGCGTGCCCGCTAACGAACGCCGCCGCATGGTCATGCTCACAGCATACGATGCGATTGCTGCCAGGCTGGCCGCTCAGTCCGGCGTGGACTTCATCCTCGTTGGCGATTCTGCGGCCACTACTGTACTCGGCTACACCAATACCCGCGACATCGAGGAAAGCGAACTGCGTGCTCTCACACGTGCGGTTCGTCGCGGCGCGCCTGATAGCGCAGTTATTGGCGATCTGCCATTTGGCACCTACGAGGAGAGCGACGAGGCGGCGGTGGCTGTGTCCAGGCGCTTCGTCGAAGCTGGCGCGGATTTTATCAAGCTTGAAGGCGCCGGCCCAATCGCTGAGCGTGTGCGGGCAATCGTAGCGGCGGGGATGCCGGTGATAGGACACGTTGGGCTCTTGCCGCAGGGTGCCAAATCCGTCGAGGAGCTGCGTGCTAAAGGGCGCACCGCTGCCGAAGCGCTTCAGATCGTGCGCGACGCCATTGAGCTCGAAGAGAGTGGTGCATCGCTGGTGGTAGTCGAGGCGGTGCCGTCTGCGGTGGGAGCGGAGATTACAGAGCGGCTCCGGATCCCGGTAATCGGTATCGGAGCCGGGCCACACACCACCGGCCAGGTGCTGGTTTACCCGGATCTGTTAGGTCTTTCGCCAGGCAAGCTGGCCCGGTTCGTCCGCAAGTACGCAGAGCTTGGCAACGTCTGGACGGATGCGGTGACTGCCTTTGCCTCCGATGTGCGGAGCGGGGCCTACCCGTCGCAGGCCGAAGGGTACGGGATGCCCGATGACGCGATGGCTGAGTTTCAGCGCTTGGTTACAGAGCTGGATCGGTAAGGGTCCGGTACCCCCGGATCTCCGTGCAGGTGCACTTCTGCCCCTGCTCCTTCTCGCACTTCCGGTTGGCTGCCGCGGCTGACGCTTCCCGGACGACCACAGGCGGAACGTCCGACGCCAGATAGCAGTTGAACATGCCGGTCCCCTCGTCGGTGCAGCCGGACACAGCCAGTACCATGCCGGCAACCGCTACCGCCACCAGCCGGCACGCCGCGCGGCCGGGGCTCTTAAGCCGGGCTACAGTTGGGTTATTGCCGTCCATGATGACGTAGCCTGCTCTCTGCTGAGTGGGAAAAAGTGCGGGTCTAAAATACCGGTCTAACGTGCGGATCTGTAGTGCCAGAAGTTAGACGCCCGTGTCGGCAATATGCAGCCCAACAGCCCACCAAGCCAACCTTAAGACCGTTCTCCAAACGGAAAGTTCAGCGTGTGAACGCATTAACACTAAGCAATTCAATTCGTCAAATAACCTGTTTCGGGGGAGCTGCAGCTCGCTCCCTCCTGCTAATAGTCACAATTCGCAGCTTTTCAGGTGTCTTTTCGTCGGAATATTTCACTGGTGTCGCTTGGCGCGGTCAGTCTTCTCGCAGCCTGCGGCTCAGATATAACGCAGCCCGTGACCCCAGAGGTCCGGCCAAGGATTACTGCGCGCCCCAACGCTTACGTCCAGGCATCTCTCTCGCCCGGATTGCATGACGTTATTCTCGGGCTGACCCACGTACTGGTGTACGTCCCGCCGGCAGCATTGACACGTGCCAAGGTGCCCCTGAACCTCATCCTGCATGGGTCCGGGCGGGACGCGGCTGCGCTCATCCGGGACCACACGCCGCTCGCGGACGAGGACGGCGTTGTGCTGGTAGCACCCTACGCCATTTCCGGCACATGGGACGCTATCAATACCACTTTCGGACGCGACCTACAGAGCATCGACCGGGCTTTGGCCTGGGTCTTTGACCGGATGCCGGTCGACCCGGAACGGATCGCACTCTCCGGTTTCAGCGACGGCGCTACCTATACCCTTGCGCTCGGCCGAGCCAATGGCGACCTCTTTTCCTGGGTAGTGGCGTACTCACCGGGCTTCATAATCGACGTTATACCGGTGGGCAATCCGCAGATCGCGATCAGCCACGGCACCCTCGACAAGGAGCTCTCCTACGCCAACACGCGGGACACGATAATCCCGCTCCTCAGGTCGGAGGGGTATAACGTGGAGTTCCACTCATTCGACGGACCGCACACCTGGTTTATGGAGCTGGCCGCGGAGCTGCTGGAGAACATCTCGCGCGGCTTGAGCGACGACCCGCCGGCTTCCGGGTCCTCTGGGCCTTCTGAGTCCCAAACGCCCTTGATGACTAGCCAGCCAGCGCCTGGTCCAGGTCTGCGATAAGGTCTTCTGCTTCCTCAATACCGCAACTGAGCCGGATCAGGCCATCTGTGAGCCCGATCGCGGCTTTCCTGTCGGCCGGAACTGAAGCGTGAGTCATCGACGCGGGGTGGCTGATGAGGCTTTCAACCCCGCCTAAGGACTCCGCGAGCGAGAAGATCCGGACGTGCTCCAGGACGCGCCGAGCACGCTCCGCGGTACCCAGCTCGAGGGAGATCATCCCGCCAAAGCCCGACATCTGGCGCTTGGCCAGCTCGTGCTGCGGGTGATGGGGAAGCCCGTGGTAGAACACCGCTTCCTCACCCAGCTTATCCGCCAGGAAGCCGGCTACTGCACGCCCGTTTGCATCGTGCTGCCGCATGCGGATGGGGAGGGTCTTGGTCCCGCGGAGTGCCAGCCAGGCGTCGAATGGCCCGGGGACCGCGCCTGCGGCATTGAGAATGAATTGCAACTGTGCCGCTAAATCGTCATCCACTGTGACGGCGATGCCGCCAATCATATCCGAGTGTCCGTTCAGGTACTTGGTCGTGGAATGCCAGACGATATCCGCACCAAACTCGAGCGGCCTCTGAAATACCGGAGTTGCAAAGGTGTTGTCGACGATAAGGAGTGCCGAGTGGCGCTTTGAAATCTCAGACATCGCGGCCAGGTCGGTGAGACGCATGAGTGGGTTCGTCGGTGTCTCAACGACAATCGCACGTGTCGCGGGTGTCATCGCATCCTCGACACGCTGTGGATCTCTGGTATCCACGTAAGTGAAGGAAAGACCAAGATGACGAAGGATCCTGTCGAACAATCGGAAAGTCCCACCGTAGACATTTTCCCCACACACGATGTGGTCGCCGGCCCGGAAGAGCTTCATGATCGAGTCGAGGCACCCCATTCCGCTGGAGAAAGCGAAGCCGTGCCGTCCGCTTTCCAGAATGGCGACGTTCCGCTCAAGCGCTTCGCGGGTCGGGTTCTTACCCCGGGCGTATTCGTACCCTTTGTTATTCCCGAGTCCCTCCTGGACGTACGTGGAGGTCAGATAGACCGGCGTCATAATGGCGCCGGCAAGAGGGTCGGGGCGTTGCCCGGCATGAATGGCACGGGTGGAGATGCCACCCGCAATGTCTTCGTCGAAAATCCGCGTCATAATCTCCGTCTGGTTCGGACCGATAACCAAGTTAATGCTCTGCAGACAGAACTGCAGGAAGCACGCAGAGCTGCACAGCAGGCGCGAAATGAAGCTATGAATATTCCGCGTTTTGCACGCCGTTGGTATGACAAGGGCTTTGTCCCGAAAAACGACGTCGCAGAAGTTGCAGGGCGAAATCCCGATGAGCCGCCGCCAGCTGCCTGACTCCGCACGGTTATAAGGGCCGATGCAGGAGGGCCGATGCAGGAGTGCCCGTGCAGGAGGGCCGGTGCAGGAGGGCCGAGGCAGGTACGGCGGCTGTCATTACGCCGCTTGCCGTGCGCGTGGAATCACCCAGTCACGACTCAGCTCACACGCGCAACGTTCGTAGGCAGTTTGTAACTCGCCAGACGCTCTCGACACCACTCGAGCACGGCTTCCTCGGACGCGCTGCCCGTATAGCTGACCTGTATGTCGTTACCGCGTGACGCGTTCTGTATTGCGGACACCTCAGCACCGGTTACGCCGGACAGCTCCTTAACCGCGCGTTCCACTTCACCCGGGTAGATGTTGAAGCCGTTGCGTGTAAACATCCGTTTTCTTACGCCGGCAAAGAAGAAAACTCCGTCCTCGCGTTTCCACCCCAGGTCGCCAGTGCGCAGCCATTCGCCGCTGAACTGAAGTGCATCAGCGGCCTGGTTCACATAACCGGCAAACACATTGGGGCCACGAACTGCGATCTCGCCGGTTTCACCGTTTGGCAACATCGCATCGCTGTCGGTTGCCAGAATTGCAACATCGACCCCCGGGAACGCTGTACCGACAGAGCCGCGTGCATTGCTTTGACCAATGCGATTGAACGTGCACACCGGACCTGCTTCGGTGAGCCCGAAACCCTGACGCATTTCAACGCCGGTGAGCTCTGCCCATTTATCCTGAAGCTGTGCATCGAGTGGCGCACCACCTACAATGCACACTCTGAGCGCATGCCCTTGGAACGGTTCGCCGCTTCTTTCAATAAGCTGCACCATAGCGTGGTACATAGCAGGCACGCCCGACAGGAACGTGACACCGCTCTGCTTTATGAACTCAAGCGCGCGCGCAGGATGGAAGCGATCCATCGTCGAAACGCGCGCACCTCCCAGCATTGGTGCAACTGCTGCCACAACCAGTCCGAACATGTGCGCAAAGGGGAGACACACGAGCGAATGGTCTGCCGGTGTCAGTGCGGTTGCCTGCACCACTGCATGCGCATTCGACAACACATTGCGGTGCGTGATCCGTGCACCACGGGGGATGCCGTTCATCGCCGATGTATAAATGACAGCCAGCTCCTCTGTGCTCCCTTCAGTTCCCAGCTCGCCTTCAAGCGAGAGACCAAAGTGTGAGCCCAGGTCAACCTCATGTGTCCGGTCGGGTGTGACTACCTGCGCGCTCACTGGCGCATTGTCCAGCAGCACATAAGGCGTGCCGGCTGGGAGTCTGCCGGACAGTGCGCTGTTGGTGAAAACTGCGCCAACGTTTGCGTCCTGGAGCTGCCAGGCAACCTCGGCCTTTGAAGCCATCGGATTGATAAGAACGGCACCACGACCGTCGGAGGCTGCGAGCGCGGTAAAGAAGCTGGGTACCGTGGGGAGGAGAATGCCAGATCTTCTGCCGTGAAGAGCACGTACCAGCGGCGCGCTCCGTTGCAGGAGCGTGACTCCGGCGGCCACGAGCTGAGCCGATTCAAACCGGTCGATCTTCGCGCCGGCCGCAGCGAGAGCCATCGGTGTAAGCGAGAGGGGGTCAAACATGCAGCGGAGATTATCGACCGTGGCGCCTCTTGGCCAGCCGTCACCGTGCTTCGGGTGTGAAACTGCCACGCACCCGGAGCGTACCACCCACGCACCCGCCGTGCTTGGGGTGTGAACCCACCACGCACCCACAACGAACCTACCTTTTCCCGTGACGAAACCGACACTGTTGTCCATTCGTCATTCAGACGACAAAAACGCCATATTGGTGTGTGCTTTTATGCGTGGCATGTAACGAAAGTGTACAACGTCGTGACAGTACGCGCGGCAGCTCGCAGTTTCATTCTGTTTTTACTGACTTTCGATCCTTTCAAAGGGAGTTGTATGGAATTCGAAGGGCTGATGGTGAGCGTTTCCGGAGTCCGTGGTCGTGTTGGTGAGGCACTTACACCGGAAACAGTCGCACATTTTGCAGCCGCTTTTGGCGCCTGGGCTTCACGCGGTGGAAACCGGGCAATCGTGGTGGGTCGCGATAGCCGGATTTCAGGTCCGCTCTTTCAGAGAGTGGTACAGTCTGCGCTGGAGTCCGTAGGGTGCAACGTCATTGACATTGGGATGGTCCCGACGCCTACCGTTCAGCTGGCGGTAGAGCACCATCACGCGGCAGGTGGTCTCGCTATCACTGCAAGTCACAACCCCATTGAATGGAACGCGCTTAAGTTCATCGGCCCGTCGGGTCTTTTCCTCTCTGCCGACGAAGGCGCAGAGATGCGGGCGCTGCTGGATGGCACCATTCCGCGTGCCGGGATTCTGGAACTCGGCACGACCACCGTCGATGACGCAGCCGTTGCGCGACATATCGACAGCGTGCTTTCACTGCCATTCCTGGATGTCGAAGGGATACGTTCGCGACGCTTCCGTGTCGCGCTGGACTGCTGTCACGGGGCTGGCGCAGTTATCATGCCGCGCCTGCTGAGCGAACTCGGTTGCGAAGTATATGCCATCAACATGGAGCCGGACGGTCGTTTTCATCGGCCACCGGAGCCTGTAGCCGCGAATCTCGGTGAGCTGGAGGCGCTGGTGCGGAACACCGGTGCGGCTGTGGGCTTTGCCACCGATCCTGATGTGGACCGGCTTGCACTTGTGGCCGACAATGGCAAGGCGATCGGCGAGGATTATACGCTGGCTTTTGCAGTCCGCGCGGTGCTCAGGCACAAGAAGGGTCCTGTGGTTACCAACCTGTCCACCAGCCGGGTGGTTTCGGATGTGGCCAGCGAAATGGGTGTGCCGTTTCACTTCGCCAGCGTTGGTGAGGTGAATGTGGCGCTTGCAATGCTCAAAGTTGGAGCAATTGTAGGGGGTGAGGGTAATGGGGGAGTCATTCTGCCGGAGCTACATGCCGGCCGGGATGCCCCAGTCGGTGCGGCTCTTATCCTGCAGCTTATGCATGAGGAGTCGGTCCCGCTCTCAGAGCTCGTCTCTTCGAGGCCAGCGTACGTCATCGTGAAAGAGAAGCTGGATCGCCCCGGGGTTCCTCTGGGAGAGGTCTACGAAGCTCTTAAGCGCACGTTTCCTGAGGCGGCTGCCGATACTCAGGATGGGCTCCGGCTGGATTGGAGTGACCGGTGGGTTCACCTTCGTCCCTCGGGGACGGAACCCATCGTACGGGTGATTGCGGAAGCGCCGAGTGAGCATGAGGCACGTGAACTCGTAGTGCGGGCCCGCGCGCCTCTGGCGGAACTTGCAGGTCTGGTTTGACAGTCTCGTTATTGGCAGGCTGGTTTTCTCCGGCCCGTGTGGCAGTATCACCGTTGCAACGGGCAGTGCAGCCGTTGTGAATCGCTAACAGTCAGGAATTACTATGTGTGGAATCGTTGGCTATGTAGGTAGCCGCCTCGCGACACCTATGCTGGTCGATGGTCTTAAGAGGCTTGAATATCGCGGTTATGATTCGGCAGGCGTTGCGATCATGAACGGGAAGGGTGTCGAAACCCGGAAAGCCGCCGGAAAAATTGCACGTCTCGAAGCTGTAATCGAGGCTGACCCGCCGCATGGTTCGCTCGGCATCGCTCATACTCGCTGGGCGACGCACGGTGCGCCAACCGAGCAGAACGCGCATCCGCATGTGAGCCAGGATGGCGCCATCGCGCTTGTTCACAACGGGATCATTGAGAATGCGCCGCTGCTCAAGGCATCGCTGGAAGGACGGGGCTTTGTCTTCAAGTCTGAAACTGACACTGAAGTACTCGCACACCTGATCGAAGCGGCTTACGCAGGAAGCCTGGAAGCTGCGGTGATCGAAGCGTTGAGACAGGTGGAAGGCACGTACGGGTTGGCAGTGATCTCAAGCCGCGAACCCGACAAAATCGTAGCCGCACGCAAGGGGAGTCCACTCTTGCTGGGGCTCGGCGATGGTGAGTTCTATGTCGCGAGTGATGCTTCCGCGATTCTCGCGTACACACGGGAAGTCGTTTATCTCGATGACGGCGATGTCGCAATTGTAACGCGCGATGGTTACAGTGTTACAGACCTGAATGCAGTGGTGCTCGACAAGCACGTCACACGTATCGACTGGGACCTGGCGCAGATCGAGCGCGAGGGATATCCGCACTTTATGCTCAAAGAGATCTTTGAGCAGCCGACTACAGTCGAGAACACCATGCGCGGCCGTCTTATTCTGGAAGAAGGTTTTTCCAAGCTGGGCGGTCTTAATATCAGCAAGGAAGATCTGCTCGGTATCGACAACATTGTCATCACAGCATGCGGCACCAGCTGGCACTCCGCGCTTATCGGCGAGATGATGATCGAGGAGCTGTGCCGGATCCCCGTCGAGGTGGAATACGCGTCTGAGTTCCGCTACAAGAACCCGATCGTTACGCCTACAACGCTGTGCATAGTGATATCGCAGTCGGGTGAGACGGCAGACACTCTTGCTGCAATGCGCGAAGCGAAGCGTCGTGGTGCGCGCACGCTGGGTCTTGTGAACGTTGTGGGTTCAACGATTGCGCGTGAGGATGACGGCGGAATTTATCTGCACGCGGGCCCTGAGATCGGTGTTGCATCCACCAAGGCTTTCACAAGTCAGGTGATCGCGCTTGCACTTCTTACGCTCAAGATTGCGCGTCTCCGCGACATGTCTGTGGAGCGTGGTCGTGAGATAGCGCAGGCGCTGGCGAAGCTGCCGGAGCAGATCCAGGAGATCCTTTCGCGTGCTGAAGAGATCGAAGCGGTTGCCGATGAGTTCAAGCGTGCATCCAACTTCCTGTACCTGGGTCGCGGATACAACTTCCCGGCCGCTCTGGAAGGTGCGCTCAAGCTCAAGGAGATCAGCTACATCCACGCAGAGGGCTATCCGGCGGCCGAGATGAAGCACGGCCCGATCGCGCTGATCGATGAGATGATGCCCGTTGTGTGCATTGCTCCGCATGATGCTGTGTTTGAGAAGATCACGTCGAATATCCAGGAAGTGAAAGCACGGAAGGGGAAGATCATTGCTATCACGACGCGTGAAGAGGCGGCGCTGGAAGGGAAGATCGATTATGAGTTCCGGATCCCCGAGACGATCGATCTGCTTTCGCCCGTGCTGACGTCGATTCCGTTGCAGCTGCTGGCGTATTACATCGCGGTGAAACGCGGGTGCAACGTGGATCAGCCGCGGAATCTTGCCAAGTCCGTGACCGTGGAGTGAGGATAGAGTGAGGGCGGGGTGACCGCAGAATGAGGGTTGGATCAGGGTCAGCAGGCGGAAAGTTTGCTGGCCCTGCTTCTTTATCTCCCGCGAGGGTCAGCATTCCAGTACTTTTCCGCGTACCGGTTTTCGACTGGTGTTGCGCGGCGGCCTTGAGGTGGCTCTGTCCACCGCGCTACCTGGAGTGACCGGTTGGTTCCTGCAGCACCCGACCTGCCGTCTTCCCCCCACCTCTTACCGACACCCTTCCGATGGTATCACAATCGCTGGCTAAGGACCTCCTCTTCATCGCGCTCATAATTGCAGCTGCCGGGTATGGCTGGGTGCTTTTCCGGGGCGTGCGTCGCCTCAGAGCCGCGAATCCAGGCGATCCCGGCAACAGTGCACCCGGGCCGCTCGAACTCGGCGTTGGCTTTGTAACCGACTTCTTCGATGCGCTCGGTATCGGATCCTTTGCGCCAACAACAACGATCTTCAGGCTCAAGAAGATGGTGGATGACAAGCTCATCCCGGGAACGATGAACGTCGGTCATACGCTCCCGACGATCGCGCAGGCCCTGATTTTCACGCGGATCATTGAGGTGGATATCAAGACGCTGTTGGCGATGGTGGTGGCGTCCGTACTGGGTTCGTTTATCGGAGCTGGTATCGTGGTGAAGCTGCCAAAGCGGTCGGTGCAGGTCGGCATGGGTATCGCGCTCGTGGCTGCGGCAATCCTGATGCTCTTTGCGATCTTTGGAATAGCGCCGGCCGGCGGTGAAGCGATTGCGCTTACCGGTGGCACTCTGCTCTTTGCAGCCGGGATGAATTTCATCCTTGGCGCCCTTATGACGCTTGGGATCGGTCTTTACGCACCGTGCCTTATCCTGGTGAGTCTCCTGGGGATGAATCCCAAGGCAGCATTCCCGATCATGATGTCATCCTGCGCGTTCCTTATGCCGATCGCGAGTGCGCGCTTTGTGCGTGAAGCGGCGTTCCAGCCAAAGGCGACGCTGGGGCTCCTGCTTGGCGGGATCCCCGGGGTCCTTATTGCAGCGTTCCTGGTCAAGTCGCTCCCGCTTGGTGCTATCCGCTGGCTGGTTATTGCGGTGGTGCTGTATGCTGCATTTGGGCTGCTTAAGGCTGGTTTCGGCAGCCAGAAGGAAGCTAAGGACGCAGCTCCGGGCGCGGGCTGATTTGGCGGTTCGGGTTAGATAAGCAGCGCGTGACAGTGCAGCTGTAAATTCGGGGCAGTGGCCCTTTACAAGCGGCGCCCTTCAGTGAATGGGGGGCGCCGCGTTGCTTTGGGCGACCGATTCCGTTGCAGCCCTTAGCCGAGCCGCTTCGTGACGTGGATTTCGGCGCTCTGAGGGGCAAAGCAGCCCCCGTTCGTAGTATCATTCATAAATGACTGAAATTGCACAAAAGCTGTCCAGGCTTGAACGCGAGATAGCGCGGCGCCGGACATTTGCAATCATATCGCACCCCGATGCCGGTAAGACGACACTGACAGAAAAGCTGCTGCTTTACGGCGGCGCTATACATCTGGCAGGTTCCGTCAAAGCCCGGCGGGCATCGAGACACGCGACATCCGACTGGATGAAGCTGGAACAGGAGCGCGGTATCTCCGTTACATCGTCGGTGCTGCAGTTCGAGTACCGCGGCTATCAGCTTAACCTGCTCGATACTCCCGGGCACGAGGACTTTTCCGAGGACACTTACCGGACACTGGTCGCAGCGGACAGCGCTGTAATGTTGCTCGACAACCGCCGCGGCGTAGAAGAGCGGACGCGTCAGTTGTTTGAAGTCTGCAAGAAACGTCGGACACCGATATTCACGCTCGTCAACAAGTGCGATCGACACGGTGAGGATCCACTCAAACTGATCCAGGATGTCGAGGCCGATCTGGCAATCGACTGCTATGCAGCCATGTGGCCCATATACGGTCGCGATAACGCGTTTGTCGGGGTGTACGACAGGCGACACAGCCGCGTGCATCTTTTTGAGCGAACTGGAGACCGGGGTGCCTCGAAGGCGGGTATTCTGGACGCGACGCCGGATGACCCGAGGATACGGGAGATGATCGGCGAGGCGTCACATGACCGGCTTACAAACGATCTGATGCTGCTTGATGCAGCGGGTCATGAGTTCGATGCCGCGCGCATCATGGACGGCACGCTGACGCCCGTTTTCTTTGGTTCTGCACTGACCAATTTTGGTGTCGAACCGTTTCTGCATGAGTTCCTGACGCTTGCACCGCCACCCGGGGCGCGGGGGTCCACTGTCGGTGATATACAGCCTGACAATCCGGATTTCACCGGCTTCGTGTTCAAGATTCAGGCGAACATGGACCCCAAGCACCGTGACCGTGTTGCGTTTGTACGGATAGTTTCGGGTGCATTCACAGCGGGCATGCAGGTGTTGCACCAGCGCAGTGGCAAGCCGATGCGTCTTGCAGCGCCGCAGCAGTTTCTGGCACGCGACAGGGTCGTAATTGAAGAAGCGTTTGCGGGCGATGTTATCGGTGTTATGGACAGGGGTACGCTGCGGATAGGTGATACACTTGGTGGTGACGGAGCAATGGAGTTCCAGGGGATTCCGCGTTTCCCACCTGAACATTTTGCGCGCGCGATACCTGCCGATCCGCTTCGCAGGAAGCAGTTTGATTCAGGGCTCAGGCAGCTCACCGAAGAGGGGGCGGCTCAGGTGTTTTTTGCTGAGACATCGACAGGCTCGCAACCGATTGTGGGTGCTGTCGGCCAATTGCAGTTCGATGTTATGGCCTTCCGTCTTGAGTCGGAATATTCAGCGCCATGCAAGTTTGAAAAGATGAGCTACCGTTGGCCACGCTGGGTGACTGGTTCCAAAGCCGATGTTACGCGTGCAGCGAACGGGCTCGGGCGGATGCAGCTCTACGATCACAAGGGTAATGTCGTGGTGATCTTCCAGGATCAGTGGGCGCTCCGGCGTGCCCTGACGCACGACACCTTTGTGCAGTGGCACGAAACGGCTCCCTGATACAGAAAGGGCCCGCCTTTGGGGTGGGCCCTTTTTCTGGAGCGGTGCGTGGTGGTTGCCTTATTCTTCTACGTCCCCTTCTTCTCCTTCTTCTCCCTCGTCGTCTCCCTCTTCTTCTTCGTCAACGGGGATTTCGATCTCTCTGCCTACATGCCCGATGATGAACCCGCCGTCTTCTGACGAAGTGAAGTAAATGCGAAGACAGGTGAGTGGATTGTTTCCCTTGCGCAGATAGTCCGGGCACTCGATTGTATGAGCGCCATCGTCAAAGATGAAAGCATCTATCGGTTCATCGGAGTCTGATGCAGGCACGAACTCTACACCCAGATCTGCAAAAACTTCTGCCAGGGGGCGTGCAAGTGCGCGGTCCTGCAGACGTCGTCCGACTTCACCCAGGGCCTTGAGGTAGGTCCATGCGAGCAGAGGATCGGGGAAGGTGCTTTCTTCTGCGGATGTAAAAGCGCTCGGCAGGAACCGGAGTGAATCACCATAGAGGGCCTGTGCACGTTCTACGGCTTCAATAACAGATTCCGGTAGATCACTTGCAGGTCTTGAGAGTGGCTGATGTTCCTTCAACGCGGCGAGCGTTGTCCTGAGTGCGCGTACGGCTTTTTTCTCTTTCCTGAGTTCGGTGCGCGCAGCAGCCAGAGCTTCCCGGTTGCGGGATATTTCACCCAGCAAGCCGCGCAGTGCGTCTCCGTAACCGCGGACAGCGACGAGGAGGTGTTCCTTGTCCATCGTGTCCGGTATTTCGGTGGCCTTGAGCGCTTCCTGCGAAGCTTTGAGTTTCTGATATGCGGCGGTCCGGTCGTCGCGGAGCTTATCGATAAACTCTGCGTCAACAAGTGGCCTTTGGACCGAAACTTCAGCCAGACGCTGCACCAGTCGTCTCCGTTCACCAGGGAGTGACAGCGCGCGTGCGAGAACCAGTGGGTGATGGAACGGGTCTGCGTCGAGTGTAAAGCCCGGCAGGTAGGCACGCGCAGAGCCCAGGAAGACCGATCGCGCATGTCCGCCGACAGCATCTGAAAGTGCAAACGTATCGGCATGACGAAGCAGGTAGCAGGCACCAAGTCCGAACAGTTCATTCCCGAACTGCTCGGGTGGGATTACATAGCCACCGTCGGCGAGCTCAGTGAGCAGAAGTGCTGGTACAGTACGGGCAGGATCGCACAGCACATACCGGACAAACGCCTCAAGCGTACCACCTTCGAGTTGTGTAGGTGTCCTGAGCAGTGGGCCATCGTTGGAAATGAGCAGGAACGATGCATCCAGCTCCGGGAGGAGTCGCGGCGGACGCACCGGGGGAGTGGCACCTGTTGTGGAGCCACCGTCGGTGGATACACGGATATTCAGGTGACGCTTTCGCAGCTTCTCAGACCATGCATATGTAACGTGCGTGGTCCATTGCAGAGTCCGGTCGAGTGGATCCGGAGCCAGCACTACGATATCCGCGAGGGTTGTCGTTTTTGTACGGTGAGGTGCAAAGCGGAGTATCCGGCCACCTTCCAGCGACTGGTTGAATGGTTCATCCCACTCCAGCCCTTTACCGTTGGTCAATCCCAGCCAGATGGAGCAGGCTGCAAGAAACGCAGAGTCCGGATCCGGATTTCCGTTCCGGGGCACAAGGTCGAAATGAAGCGCAAGTCTTTGCTGCATGGTTCCGTCAGTTTCTATCAATTGGTTTCAGCTACTTCCTGCGTCGGACGCAACTGATGATTCTTATTGGATGAGAGTATTGCTTCAGCGTGTCAGGCACGCCTGTGTTCGCATCCGGGATGATGACTCATCCCCGTCTGAGTCCCGGATATCCGGCCGGATCGGCCAGGGTTTTCTGCTGTTGGTCGGTTTCACACACTCCGATACGCCTGCGGAGGTGCAGTGGATGGCTGACAAGATAGCCGGAATCCGGTTGTTCACAGATAATGAAGGCCGTATGAATCTCGGACTTGAAGAGGTACAGGGTTCAATTCTGATAGTATCACAATTCACACTCTATGGGGATGCCAGCAGGGGCAGAAGGCCCGGTTTCAGCTATGCAGCCCATCCGGACAAGGCGGAGCCACTTTATGAGTCTTTTGTGAAACACTTCAGAGATAAAGGATTTGTTGTTGGTACTGGGGAGTTCGGAGCCCTGATGGATGTGGAACTCGTGAACGACGGGCCGGTCACGATCTGGCTGGAGCGGGAGGCCGCAGCTTTGCCGCAGCCGTAGGAATGTGCCTCTTACAAGCCCGTTGATCCCTCAACGCGGCAACTGTTGGTAACGTTGCCGCGAGACCTCCAGACCGCGATCTCACCTCCTCAGTTACCCGCTTGCTTGAGCGCCTGCTCGATATCTGCCACGATATCTGCGATAT
>CAZDMG010000061.1:2604-14583 GCA_964506655.1 uncultured Gemmatimonadaceae bacterium | reverse complement strand
GCTGCGTTGAATGTGCGCCCCCGGGTTCCGGGGGCTGACACAGCTTCTACATTGCAGGGGGCAGCAGTGGATACCCGATCAGCGATGGCGCTTCGGGCGCTGGCAGCACGCTGGCTGGGCTGCCGGCAGTAAGGTGCCACCTGACAAGGTTTTCTGAGAAGCATGATTCAATTTGGTCTCCCGGACGAAAAAGACGGGGCGGAATCTGGGCCGCAACGGGTGGGATCACTCGACTTGTATGAAGCAGCCAGGTCGAGGTTTCTGGAGCAGCCGCACGATGTGATTGTGTGCGTTCCACCCGGTTACGACCGCGAGCCGGAGCGCCGCTATCCTGTCATCTATTTTCACGACGGGCAGAACGTATTCGACGACCTGCCGCGGTCTATATCAGGAGTACAGTGGGGCGTTGATACAACATCACGCGCACTCACCTACGCCGGTGTGATTGAACCGGTAATTCTGGTGGCTATCGGAAATGCTGGACGCGACCGGATAGATGAGTACACGCCTACACACGATACCACGCACGACACGGGCGGACTTGCAGACCGCTATGGACAGATGCTGGTCTATGAAGTGAAGCCGTTTATCGATCGGCGCTATCGCACAAAGCCAGGCAGGGACGACACCGGCGTGGTTGGCAGTTCACTGGGCGGACTTCTGTCGCTGTATCTGGGGCTTACGCACCCTGCCGTATTCGGCAAGCTGGGTTTGCTTTCGCCATCGGTGTGGTGGGATGACCGCTGGATAGTGCGCCAACTGGGTACTTCTTCGGAGGAGCGTCCGGGGCTTCGCATCTGGCTGGACGTAGGCACAGGTGAATCGCGCATGATAAAAGGCGCGCAGCTGCTGGCGCGCACATTGATACGTCGCGGATGGAAGCGGGGCGTTGATCTTGAGTATATGGAAGCCGAAGGCGCGCTACACGACGAGCGGGCATGGGGTGAACGAAGCGGACTCTTTCTCAGATTCCTGTTTCCCGCTCATGAAACTGCCGGCGTTGGAGATGAGAGATGGTAGCGGCAGAGCGTGAGTTCCACGGATTTACACCCGGCACTTTGCGTTTCTTTCGCGGTATTTCACGCAACAATAACCGGGTATGGTTCGCAGAGCATAAAGCGGATTACGAAAGCCATGTACGCGAGCCAATGCTGGCGCTTATCGAAGAGGTGGACGTCCGACTTGCCACACTGATACCGGAGGTAATCGGTTCGCCACGGAAGTCGATGTTCCGGATATACCGCGACGTACGGTTTTCGGCTGACAAGTCGCCATATAAAACCCACGCTGCCTGCTGGTTCTTCCACAGGGACGCGGGGCACAGTGTTGGTGCGGAAGCGGCACATGGTGGTGCGGGTTTCTATTTCCAACTGGACGCCAAAAGCTCTTTCTGCGGTGGCGGCATATGGATGCCACCGCGTCCGGCACTGGTGCTTTTAAGGCAGGCACTCGCTACAGGGCATGAAGAGTTCGGCGACATACTGCGTGCGCGTTCATTCAAACGGACGTTCGGTGTACTGGAGAGTGAAGCGATGCTCAAACGATTGCCCAGGGGTTACGAGCCGGGGCATCCTGCCTCGGAGTGGCTGCGATATCAGTCGTTTACGGCGGGGTGCGAGCTGTCCCGTGATGATATCATGTCTCCGCGGTTGCCCGATATTCTTGCCAGACGTTACGCCAACATGGTACCCTTCGTGCGCTGGCTGAATACCGCCCTGGGATTGCGCGCTGTTACGGCCCGATAACACGGTTCAAGAGCCGGGCCATCCGACCTTTCCATGTCGAAGACAGTCAAGCTTTCACTCGATATTCTGATCGGTGCTGCGGCACCGATTCTTATTCTCAAATACGGGACCGCACCACTCGGCACGCTGCCTGCATATCTGACGGCAGCGCTGGTGCCGGTTGCGTGGGTGATACTTGATCTCTTTGTAATCACCCGCCGATTCAACTTCATTTCGAGTTACGCAGGCGCGGGCGCGATCATGCGGGGCGCGCTCGCCTTCTGGTATGTTGACGGCGCGCTCTTCGCCTTTAAGGACACCGCGAGCTATATGCTCGCAGTACTGGTATTCGGAGGTTCTGTCCTTATTGCCAGGCCTGTTACGCGCGCCATTGCGTTCCAGGGGCTGGGCCCCGATACGCCAGATCGCGAAAAGGCGCTCGACCATATCATGCATGAACCGGTCGTTGTTGCAGCGCTCAACAAATCCTCATGGATCATCGCGCTCAGCAATCTTCTGGCTGGCATCGCCAACTACATCATCAATCTGAAAATGGTGCTGGCGCCCTTCGGGACGCCACTGTTCAATGACCAGGTAGCGAACGTCAATGCAATAACGCGCGTTGTACTCGTCCTGCCGGATATGCTTGCGCTGTTCTGGGGCTTTTCACTGATGTACAAGGCCGTGTACAGCCTGCTCCCTGCGTACGACAAGGACGACCCGGGTACTGAGGACTTCTGGGAACTGCTCAGACGTCGCGACGAACAGATCGCATCCGGTGAACCCACACAGTTGCCAACTGACGATGGTGCTGCCGCCCTGGCCCGTGCCAGGTCACAGGCACGTGAGGAGTTCGGAATCTCGCGTCAGTGAGTGCGGGGCTTGCGGTTGCGCGTATGCACCATCGCTTCGCTATGTACAGTTTCCATGATGCGCGCCAGCTCTGCTTCGTAGCTCGCACGCTCTTCATCGGTCCACAGATCGACATTGTGTGCAGCACGGATTGAAGCGAGCATCTCATCAATGAGTTCGCGCAGGCGGGGATTGTTGCGACGTTCAATGCCGCTGTAAACAGCTCGTTCTATATCCACAGCTCTGTCTCCAGGGGGTGGGGTCAGCTCCGTCCCGGGAAGGACGGAATACAGGCTACTGCTTCCGGGTGGAAGTTACATCATCGTGCAACACTCTGACTGCCGGAGTGTCCAGGTCGTCCAGTTGCCCCGACCGGGCGGACCAGACGAAGGCGGCCACAGCCACCCCGACAACCACCAGCGTCAGTGGCAGAATTACAAACAGTGCGCTCATGCTGTGCCTTGACCCTCTCCTTTCCTGGTTCTGGTGAAAGTGCGTCCCAGCCATGATGCCAGAACCACGGTGATGGAGCTCGTGGGCATCAGGATGGCTGCAATAAGCGGGGTCAGCAGCCCCATAAACGCCATGCTGGCTCCTGCAATATTGTACGCTATTGAAAATACGATGTTGCGCCGTATGACACCCATTGTACGCCCAGCGCCGGTAAACAGCTCCACCAGAGGAGCGAGCCCGGGCTCCGATAGGTAAATGTCCGCGGTGGCCAGTGAGGCTTCAGCGCCGCCATGCACAGCGATCCCCACATCAGCGGCTGCAATCGCTGCAGCATCGTTGACACCATCGCCGACCATCACGACGGTACCGCCTGACCGGTTCGCCTCCACCCACGCCAGCTTTTCCTCCGGCGACGCACCTCCCACCGTGTCTGCCGCGCTGAACCCAAGTTGCCACCCCACAGCCTGCGCTACTTCAACCGTATCACCACTCAGCAGCACCGTCTTCCAGCCGCGCGCACGCAAAGCCTCAAGAGACGCAGCTGCATCGGTGCGGATACGATCACCCATCCCCGCCAGCGCCACCACCTCACTATCCACAGCAACAAATACCTTTGTAAGCGTTTCGCCGAACTGCAGAGCACGGGGCACGATTGAATCGGGGTCGCTGGCTCCCTGCATTACGTACCTCTCACTGCCGATCCGCACCTCGCGACCAGCAACCACGCCACGCACACCGGAGCCCGCTTCGTACAGAGACTCCGATACCGCGACACACTCCACTCCAGCCCACGAACGACGAAAGCCATCTGCGATCGGATGCGATGAACTCTGCTCCAGTGAAACAACCAACGACTTCACCCATTCCTCGCCGTACCACTCCACCACCGCAACCTGACCCTCGGTGATCGTGCCTGTCTTGTCGAGTACAACTGTCCCCGCCTGCGCGCCCGTACCCGCCAGCAGCTCCAGTGAATCGCCTCCCTTTACAAGTATCCCTCTCCCAGCAGCACGGCCCACTGCAACCGTAATAGCGAGAGGCGTTGCAAGTGCCAGTGCGCAAGGACATGTCACTATGAGAAGAGCGATCGCATCGTCCAACGCATGCTCACGTGCAATGGACAACCGGACTATGAACGTCAGTGCTGCAAGCACCAGCACCACAACCACAAATATCCCAGCCAGACGATTCGCCAGAAGCACCACCGGTGCCTTGCGTGCGGCTCCTGCTTCCACTTGCTCAAGTATGTTCGACAGCCGGCTGCTTTCACCTGCCCGCTCGACGCGAACCCTTAACGGTGACTCTGCATTCAGTGTGCCTGCATACACAAAATCACCAGCGGACACTGCAACCGGACGTGATTCGCCCGTGAGGAGCGCCATATTCACATTCGATCTGCCGTACACAACTGTGCCGTCGCCCGCAAATGACTCACCTGCACGCACATCAATGAGCATCCCCGGAAGAAGCGCTTCCGATGGGATCTCGCTGAGCGGAGCGTCCGGCAATTCACTCTCGGCAATGCGTGCCGTAGCCGGTGTCAGCGCATGCAGCAGCTCAGCGGAATCGTTTGCCATGCGCTGACCGCGCTGTTGCAGGAACCGCCCTACAAGCAGTGCGAAGATCAGGATTGCAAGACCATCGAAGTATATGGGCCCGGAATCGGTGATTGTGTTCAGTGCGCCACGCACGAGCCCCGCTGCCAGTGCTATAGCAATCGGCAGGTCCATGTGCGCTGTGCGCGTTCGCAGCGCTCCCCAGGCTCCCGTAAAGAACACGCGCCCTGGCCACACAAACGCCGGGATGATCAGAACCAGACTGGCCCAGCGGAAAAAACGCTCAAAGGCCGGCTCCATTCCATTCAGTTCGCCGGCATAGAGCGCGAGTGCAATCAACATGATGTTGGCTGCGATTGCACCGGCTACCCCTATACGCACAAGCATCGCGCGGTCTTCGCTGCGACGCGCTGTACTGCGTGCGATCCCGCGGAATGGGTGCGGCCTGTAACCCAACTGGTCGAGCTGTCGGGCTATTTCAGAGAGTGGAACCGCAGCGGCCGACCACTCCACGACTGCAAGTGAGCGACGGATGTTGAGTTCGGTGCGCAGTACTCCATCAAGCAACAGCGGTATTTTTTCCACGAGCCAGACGCATGACGAACAGTGCACTCCTTCCAGGTACAGTTCGACGCGTGAGGTACCGTCTGCATTCGCGCGCACGTACAGTTCAGCAAAGGTCGGATGATCGAACTCAGCATACGACCGCTCACTGGCACGTACCTCCTCGTGACGCTTATCAGGAAGCGAGTAATAGCCGTCGAGGCCGTGCTGATGAAGGATACTGTAAACCGCTTCGCAACCACTGCAGCAGAACTGATGTAGTGCGCCTTCTACAACCAGCGCCTTTGGAACAGGGAGGTCACAGTGCGTGCAGTTCACTGCTACTGCGTTGTATGCGCCACATGCGCGCTGTGTGAGTTGCCGTCCGCGCCTTGTGTCATGGAGTGTATCCGGTTGCCAAGCGTGAGAAGGCCGATCAGCAACACTGCAACTGCACTGATTGCCGGCATGTGCCGACCAAATCGTCCGGCTGCTTTCTGTACACTCACACCGACTACCAGCAGTGCGGGCACTGTACCCACCCAGAAGACTGCCATCATCAGCATGCTGAGGACAACAGAACCGGTGCCACCTGCTGCAACAACAAAGACATAGAGCCAGCCGCAGGGGATAAGCGTTGTAAGGAGACCGGTGAGGAGTGCACGTATTGCAACCGGTTGCGACTGCACAGCCCCAAGTATCCGTCCGGAAAAACGCATCCACCCTACGGGCGCTCTGAGTGGTCCTGCATGAAACCCGCGTATGGCAAGCAGGTTGGCTACTCCCCACGCGATCATAAGCAGTGCTGCAAGAACTGCTGCTGCCTGCCCAACGCCAGCGAGTATTCCGAGCTGCGTAACTGTAGCACCCACCACACCGGCGAGAGCGCCGAGCGACAAATACGCGAGCAGCCTTCCTCCGTTGTAAAGCGCGTGTGCGCGAACGGCATCACCGCCCCTTGCGCCTGCCGAGTACGCGCAGACGAAACCGCCACACATAGCCGCGCAGTGCACACTGCCCAACAGGCTGGCAACCAGGACAGCCGGCAGGGTGAAATCCACTACTCGTGGCTTACGGGCGTGGCACGTACCGTCGCGGGCGACTCAGTGCGTACCGTGCTCGTAAAACGGAGTCCGTCGATTATCGCGGCAACGCGGATCTCCCATCGTCCGGTATAACCCGCTGCGAGCCGGGCGCCGTAGTTCCCGGTTCCATCCGGCGCGAGCGCAATCGAATCAGCCTCGGCGGCGCGTGCTATGAACATTGCGACCGCCGATACGCTGGCATTTGTAATGGCGTTGCCGTCCCTGTCTGCGAGCGACACTACAAGCTGGAGCCCGTCGGAGTTGTCGCGCGTAATGGCAGCACGGGCAGCCCAGCCGAGTTCCGCGTTGACCCGCGCCTGTGCCAGAGTTGAGTCGTATTCAACTGCCTTCCGGTAATAGTCGGGCTCGACAGAGAACGACGGATCGTTGGCAGCGATCCGCATCACCGTAAGTCCGACCGCGACATTTGTGGCAAGCAGCAGTGCGATCCCTATTGGCCAGCCGGCTCCTTTCTTCACTGGTGGCTTCCCCCTTCGGGGCCGAGCAGTTTGTATGGGATGGTGGTAAGGATCCCGGTGCTGTCGGAAACGATAACGTTTACCGCGCGTTCACCGCGTACGAAGGCATATGCAGGAAGCATCACGAACACGGAAGTTGAGCGTGTCGAAAGGCCGTCGACGACCAGCGGATTTTCCGGAGCGATTACCTGAAGTGCGGATTGCACATCACTCTCGGCAGGCGGCGCCGCGATTCCAATGGTGAACGCTGTTTCTGTGTTCTTCCTGTTGGCGATCTTGATTCGCAGCTGGTTGACGACTGTGCCATCCTGGTCCTGCGTGTAAGGCGCGTCGAGTCCGCGCAGTACGGTCACGTCGGCCGGTGCTTTGGTAACCAGATTAAGTCCGAGTCCGCCGAGCATGACGATAAGGACCAGCGGATAGAGAATCGTGCGCGGCCGGAGCAGGCTGTACTTCTTGCCATCAATAGCGTCCTGCGATGAATAACGGATAAGGCCGGTGGGTTTGCCGATTTTAATCATCACGTCGTCGCATGCATCGATGCATTGTGTGCAGTGTACGCACTCCATCTGCAGTCCGTTACGGATATCGATGCCGGTAGGGCAGGTCTGAACGCATGCGCTGCAATCGATGCAATCACCGGCGTCCGGCTCGCGGTTCTTGACGCCGAGCTCGCGGGGTTCGCCACGGTGCGGGTCATAGGTAACGATAAGCGACTGTCGGTCGATAAGGGCCGACTGCCAACGTCCGTATGGGCAGACGATAAGGCATGTCTGCTCGCGGAAGTAAGTGAAGTTGAACCATACGACGCCGGTCATGATCGCAACTGTCAGGAACATCGTTGGATGTTTGAACGGCGATTGAGTCATCCATGACAGCAGCTGGTCGCGTCCGACGAAGTATGCGAGGAACGTGTGCGCGACAAAGATCGAGAGTGTCAGGAAGGTGGCATATTTGGCCAGCCTCCTGGGCGTGAACCATCTCTGCTGTTTGTCGAGATTGCGTGCGCCGGTATATCCGCCGTCGAACCAGCGTCCAATGGGTCGGTACAGGAACTCCAGATAGACTGTCTGCGGGCACGCCCATCCGCACCAGACACGCCCGAACAGCGCAGTCGCGAGAAATATCCCGACGATCAGGCTCCCGAGTGCAAACATAAAGAGCAGCGTGTCAGTCGGGAGGAAAGTGTAGCCCATCAGTGTGAACTGATGGTTCGGTATATCCATCAGGAACACCGGCCTGCCGCCGATCCGCAAGTGCGGAATGATGAAGAACACCAGCATCAGGGTGTAGGCGACGATGCGTCTGCGCCTCCACCATTTTCCGTACGAAGGTTTCGGACGGATCCAGCGACGGGTTCCGTCCTGGTTGAGCGTTGGCAGTACCCGCCGGCTGGCCGGCGGGTTTGGTATAGCTGTCACGGCTGAATCAGTTCACCTTGTGGTGCCTTGGGTGATTTGGGCGTTGTTCCGTGCAGTGACACCACGTATGCAACTACTGAACGGAGCTGTTCGGGCTTGAGTGATTTGCCCCACGGTGGCATCCCTTTATCGAGGACACCAACATCCACGACGTGGTAGATATCGGCTGGTGTGCCGCCATGCAGTGCGTAATTGTCAGTGAGGTTCGGGCCAATGAGCCCGCCGCCGTCGGGGCCGTGGCAGGCTGCACAGTACGAACCGTAAACAGATTTGCCGGCCTCCTGCATCGCGGGGTCAGCCGCAAACGCTGCTATTTCACTGGCAGAAAGCGGACCGGTATCCTGCGGCTTCTGCGCTTCGTATGCAGCGATCGACGCTTCATAGTCTGCTATGCGCCCTTTGCCGTTACCGATGGGTCCGATGTTGAAGACGTAAATCACCGAGTAGATGATGCCACCGTAAAACGTGAGCAGCCACCAGCGCGGCATCGGATTGTCGTACTCCTGGATCCCGTCGTACTCATGATCAAGGAGCTGGTCCGACTGTGTGTTGCGGTTGTCAGGTGCAGTCATGATCAGTGTTCCTCCTTTTTTACGACGCCAACCCTGATGCCCTCATCAAATGGGAGGCGTGCTGCTTCGTCCATCTCAGCTTTCCGCGATGGCATAAACGTTCTGACAGCAACGGCGATGAACACCAACAGAAAAATGACCAGCGCAACTTCTGCGTAGATCGAAAGTCCGGCGCCGGACATGATATCGGAGAGTTTCATCAGGGAGTTCCCGCCTGTGAAGCAGCTCCTGTGGCACCAGCTGCAGGGGCCGTAGCTGACGTTGCAGTTGCTTTAATGTCCTTTCCGAGTCGCTGCATATACGCCACCATTGCAACCATCTCCTTGTCTTCCAGCCCCTCGGGGCCGCCCTGCTCAGCGATGTTGCGTGCGATTTCAGCTGCCTGTGCGCGTGCCATTGCAGGTGCGTTGTTGACCGCATCGCCATAAGGCACACCAAGCATTACCATTGCATCCACGCGTGCCTGAATCCCTTCGAAGTCGATCTTCTTCGTCATGAAGTGGCGATACGCGGGCATGATGGAGTTTGCAGTCACAGCCGGTGGGTCCTCGAAGTGACGTACATGCCAGAGATCGGGGTACTTGCCCCCGATGCGCGCAAGGTCGGGTCCGATACGGCGCGAGCCCCAGAGGAACGGATGGTCGTAAACCGATTCGCCGGGCTTCGAGTACTCACCAAACCGTTCAGTTTCAAACCGGAACGGCCGGATCATCTGTGAATGGCAGTTGAAGCACCCTTCGGCGATGTATATATCGCGTCCCAGAAGCTCAAGCGGTGTGTACGGCTTGACCGACGCAATCGTGGGGACGTTCGACTTGATCAGGAACGTCGGCAGGATCTCGAACAGCGATGCGATAACAACGGCGAGCGTGGTGAGCACAGTGAAGAGCACTGGCATCCGCTCCCACCGGCGATGCCACCTGGCCTCTGTGAACCATGCAAGCAGTCCACCCCTGGACGGAGTTTCAGCTCCGGCCGGGGGGATGTACTTCGCGGGCAGCGGTGCAGCTTCGATGATCGGTACTTCGTATGCAGCCGGTCGGCTCTGCCAGGTCTTTAGGATATTCCATCCGAACACGACCATGCCGGTTATGTACAGAGCACCGCCAGCGACACGCATCCAGTACATCGGTATGAGTCGCACGACTGTTTCCACGAAATCCGGATACGCAAGCCGTCCGGTTTCGTCGAAAGCGCGCCACATAAGGCCCTGTGTAACACCTGCACTGTAGATCGCCACGACGTAGAGCACGATGCCGACGGAAGCGATCCAGAAGTGGAATTCCATCAGGCGTTTGCTGTAAATCTCAGTCTGGAAGACCCGTGGCAACAGCCAGTACACCATACCGAAGGTTATGAAGCCATTCCAGCCGAGTGCACCGGTGTGCACGTGCGCAATGATCCAGTCGGTGTAATGTGCGAGTGAGCTGACGCTCTTGATGGAAAGGAGCGGGCCTTCGAAGGTAGCCATACCGTAGGCGGTGACGCCGACGACAAAGAACTTGAGGATCGGGTCTGAGGCTACCTTGTGCCATGCACCGCGCAGCGTGAGGAGTCCGTTGATCATACCTCCCCAACTGGGCGCCCAGAGCATTACGGAGAAGAGCATACCCACGGTGGATGCCCATTCCGGGAGTGCTGTGTAGTGCAGGTGGTGCGGGCCGGCCCAGATGTAGATGAATACAAGCGACCAGAAGTGGAGGATCGAGAGCTTGTATGAAAAGACGGGCGCTTCGGCGGCTTTCGGCATGAAGTAGTACATCAGGCCGAGGAACGGAGTGGTGAGGAAGAACGCGACAGCGTTGTGGCCATACCACCACTGCATGAACGCGTCCTGCACACCGGCATAAAGGCTGTACGATTTGAGAAAGCCGGCGGGTACAGCGAGGTTGTTGAAGATGTGCAGCATCGCGACGGTCACGATGCTTGCGATGTAGAACCAGAGCGCGACGTAGATGTGTCGTTCGCGTCTGCGCACCATTGTGCCTATGAAATTGATCGCAAAAACCGTCCAGACGACGGTGATTGCGATATCAATTGGCCACTCGAGCTCAGCATACTCACGTGCCTGTGTATAACCAAAGGGGAGAGTGAGTGCAGCAGAAACGATGATCGCCTGCCAGCCCCAGAAGTGAATCTTGCTGAGTGTATCGGAGTACATCCGTGCTTTCAGCAGTCGCTGGGTACTGTAGTAACAGCCGAGGAAGAATGCGTTGCCGGCAAACGCGAACACGACGGCATTTGTGTGCAACGGGCGGAGTCGTCCGAAGGAAAGCCATTCGACATTCATGTTGAACATCGGGTTGGCGAGCTGCAGGGCGATAACGAGCCCTACGAGCATACCGATCAGTCCCCAGATGAAAGTCGCCCACAGAAACTTCCGGACGATATCATCATCGTAGGAAAAGCGGTCCATCTGCGACGTGAATCCTGGCGGTGCCGGCGGCGCGGCTGTAGCCACGCTGTCAGTTGCCGTCATGTGCTGGCCTCTCGGGTAAACGGGGTCTTGGTACAATTCCGGATTTACTGCAGTCGTGCTGCAGGTGCGCTTTTTCAGTGCTGCAAGAAGCTAGGTGATCTGAAGGGTTTTGGGTATGCCGTACCAGCTTCATAAGGTTTGCATCATGAGGCGGGCTCAGCAGTAGTGTGCTGTCTGGTGGTTTCCGTGTTGAACGGACCAGCAGCGTGTGTTGAGTGGCGAGGAGATTCCGGTGGCAGGCAGCCAGCGAAGCGCAACATATTTCTCACTTGCTAGTGAGAAATCCGGGTCTCTTGCAACCTTTTGCGGATTTTGGCATTCGGCAGCAGGCCGCCGTACGCATCGCAGCCGTAGGCAGAACCTGTTGCGGCTGCTATATTTGTGAGATCCCGGAGCAGTATTGCAACGGGAGTGCCTGGCTGTCCAAACCATATTCAGCGAGACGCAACATGATTATTACTGATGCTGCCGCGACTCCACGTGAAGAATCACACAACTGGACGTACGCTGCCTCTGTCCCGTTCGTAACGAACGCTATAGCCGTGGCTCTGGTATTCCTGCTGCGAAGCCCGGCAATAATCAGCGCGCTCGTGGTTCTCATGGCTGCTCTCGGTATTTACCTGGCAAAAGGCGTATTCCGTTATCGCCACGAGGCACTGTCGGGAGCCCTCTACTTCAAGGTGCGTGGCCGGTGGGCAACTGCATTTATTGCAGGATGCCTCCCATTTCTGTTTACGAGGGAGCCTGTGCTCCTTCAGTACGCATCGACGATGCTGCTTTTGCTTGTTGTCATACTTCTGGGTGTTCCTGTTGGA
>CAZDMG010000061.1:0-2594 GCA_964506655.1 uncultured Gemmatimonadaceae bacterium | reverse complement strand
CGGCCGCAGAGGACGTAAGAGTAGTGCAAGCCCGGGATGTCGATTGGGCTGAGTAGTACACAGACACAGGACTTTATCAGAGCATGATTTCGCGCAGAACTTTCCTTGCGGTCACAGCGGCCGGGACTGCGGTGGCCTTTGGGCTTAAGCCGCTGTCTGCCACGTCGGCGGCCGGTGCACCGCAGGGTGGTGCCGTCCGGCAGAAAAAACTCCCGGCCGGTGTACCGGCTGATATGGTCGTCTACAAGGACCCGGAGTGCGGCTGCTGCACTGAGTGGATCAAGCACGTCGAAGCGGCTGGGTTCACTGCGAAAGTGCTCGACACAGCAGACCTCACCAGCGTCAAGAAGTCGATGGGGATCCCTGCAACCCTGTACTCCTGCCATACGGCTCGCGTCGGCAGCTACCTGGTTGAAGGGCACGTTCCCGCCGATCTCATCGTCCGCATGCTCACGGAGAAGAAAACGGATATGCGCGGAATCGCGGTTCCGGGGATGCCGGTTGGCTCGCCCGGGATGGAGATGGGGAACCGCAAGGATCGATACGATGTGATCGCCTTCGACAAGGCGGGCAAGGGGCGGGTTTACGCGTCCCGATAGGCTACACCGTTAATGGCACCGGGCGCCCGGCTCAGGAAACTACAGATCGAGCACGCTGCTGAACGCGATATCCCGTCTATCGTCGCGCTCAATAACCTCTTTGCACCCGATGGTCTCACCTTAAGGCGCAGTGAGGAGTTCGTTTACAGCCACCTCCAGGACTATCAGGTGGTGCGCGCCGCCGACGGTTCTGTCATCGGCCAGGTAGCGCTCGACGAATACTCGCCGTCACTCGTGGAGCTGGTATCCCTCGCAGTCGCGCCATTTGCCCAGGGGCACGGACTCGGCAAACGGCTCATCAAGGCCGCCGAGAACCTCGCGCGGGAGCGGGGACACAAAGAGCTGTTCGCCATTTCGCTGGCGGAGCCACTATTCCTTGGGCTGGGGTGGCAGGAGTCGAGCATCGTCCACTACCCGGAAAAGATTGCCCGATATCAGACCATTTCCCGCTCGGAACTCTCAATCGGTCGGAAGTTCTGCTTCCGTTGCACACTCAGTAACGGGAATTCGGCCTCCTGACTGGCATGCTTCGCTTACGCGGAGCAGCTTACGGAATGCCTCAATTTGTTCACCCCCGAATGCCGCGTCGTATTGACCGCTGGCGTTCTCCGGCACTCGGCATCGAGATGCCCATAGTTGCGTACGGATACGCCGGCCTCCCCGTACTCCTTTTCCCAACCGCGGCCGCGGATTTCCTTGAGAATGAAAGGTTCTGGCTGGTCAAAGCTGTCGAACCGCTCATCATGACCGGCCGGATCCGGGTCTTTTCAATAGACAGCATCAACCGGCTGGCCTGGATGGACAACAAGTTGCCCGTACGGGAGAAAGCCCGCCGCCAAGCGCTGTACTCCCGCTATGTGGAAGAGGAAGTCGGCCCGTATATCCGCCAGTTCTGCGGCGACCCGGTGATCCGCGCGATCACAACCGGCGCCAGCTTCGGATGCTTCCATGCTGCCAATGCCTTCTTCCGCCGCCCGGATCTCTTCGGTGGAGTTATTGGTATGGCTGGGTTCTATGACCTCGCACCGTCATATCTGAATGGCTACAGCGACGACAACGTATACTTCAATAACCCTGCATGGTATGTCTCCAACACAGAAGGAGGCACGTTGCAGCAGTTACGTGAAAACTCACGTATAGTGCTTGTAAGCGGACAGGGTGCGTGGGAGAAACCGGAACTTACGCGCGAATTCCATGACCTCCTGGATCGCAAAGGTGTGCCGCATATTTACGAGTTGTGGGGATACGATGTGAACCATGACTGGCCCTGGTGGCGCAAGATGCTCCCCTACTACCTCGAACGGATAGGTGCATAATCATGACCTTCCCTGGCAACATCCGTATTCATTCACTCGCTGCTGTGTTCGGCGCGATGACACTCGTTGCCTGCGGAACCGGAGACGCGGCAGTTGACTCCGGTACGCAGCCGCTCGCTACAGCAGACGCGCCAACCCGTCTCGCGCACGCTGTTGAGATACTCAAGAGTGTGCCACTCGTTGACGGACACAACGATCTCCCCTGGGCCATCCGCGAAGATACTGTCGCACCGATGGATGTCATTGCCTACGATTTGCGTCAGCGCACGCGTGGACACACTGATATTGCGCGTCTGCGCGAAGGACATGTAGGCGGCCAGTTCTGGTCTGTGTATGTGCCCGGTGAAGCGCCGGACAGTGGCTATGCGCGCATGCAACTCGAACAGATCGATATTGCACGCCGTGTAATTGAGAGATACCCGGATGTCCTGGTGCCGGCATATACAGCGGCCGATGTACGGAAGGCGTTCGCCGACGGAAAGATCGCATCGCTGCTTGGCATGGAAGGCGGACACGTACTTGAGAATTCTCTTGGTGCACTGCGTGCGTACTACGACCTCGGCGCGCGCTACCTGACGCTGACACACAACGTCACACTCGACTGGGCGGACGCCAATGGCGGTCCGTACACCCACGGTGGTCTGACAGAGTTCGGTAAGGAAGTAGTGCGTGAGATGAA
>CAZDMG010000060.1:0-14824 GCA_964506655.1 uncultured Gemmatimonadaceae bacterium | reverse complement strand
GTCCTGGTTCTTGCCACGCCGAGTACGCGAAGCCTGGGTGACTGCGAGGCATCGCCGAACACCTGTGCAATCAGTGCTGTTGTGTACGCAGCACCGACATCAAGAGCAGCAACAATCGGTTCGGATGTCATGGTTGTCTTACTATTACCTGGTTATTAAACCGCAAATCATACTCGACGGCGCGCAACCCGTTTCGCGCGACATCTTCCTCTACTGGTAATATGTCAAGAAATCTTGCTCCGGTCACGTTGTCCCGGGGACGGATTGTTGCACCGCCCACTTCGAAGACGAGGTGATCCGCTGCCACGCGACGCACCATAACGATCCGGGCGTAGAGCTCCGGCGCGTCTGCCTGAAGCACAGCAAGAGTATGGAGTATCGCACTGTCCGGTGAAAATACGACCGGCAGATCAAGCGGAATGCGCGCTGCTTCCATCGGCAACTCCCGCGCCTCCGCCGACATCGGGATAAGCCTGCCCCCCCCCGCCTGTTGCTGAACAAGAGCTACCGGGATCCGTTCGGTTACCCGCACAACCACAGTTCCGGGAAAGCGCCGCCTGGCTTCCGCCGACGCTACAAGGGGATGCGTTTCCACCGCCTTCACAACCGTATCCAGCTCGGCCCAGACAGACCAGCTGCTGTCCACAGGTAGCAACGCCTGCAACTCAGCAGGCCTCGTAAAACGCACTCCTTCAAACTCCACCTTCGTAAGTCTGAAATACTCAAGCTGCGACAACAGCCTGGGGAGCGCCCAGGGTGAGACTGCCAACATGAGAACGCCGAGGACAGCCGCAGCCACACGCAATCGTTTGCGCCAACTCCACTTTTCGGAAGTTGGCGTGCCAGTGCGGGGCCGCTTCTTCGGACTCTCCTCCGACCGGGACAGCCACTTCATCCTTCGAGCCCTTGCATCAGTTCATCGGCAGTCTTCGTTATGTCTCCCGCCCCCATAAGCAATACCAGATCTCCTTCATGTATCTCCGCAAGAAGAGCAGCAGCAAGTGCAGACCGTCCGCCCATCCAACGCAATTTCTCTGTCGGTATTCCCTTCGCTATCAGCTCCGACGTTACTCCGGCTATCGGTGCTTCGCGTGCCCCGTAAATGTCGCACAGAAATACCGCGTCTGCTGCCGAGAGTGCAGAGGCAAACTGATCGGACAGATCCCGGGTACGCGAATAAAGATGCGGCTGAAACGCAGCAACCAATCTTGCACCAGGATACGCCATACGTGCAGCAGCAATCGTTGCAGCCACCTCAGTCGGGTGATGCGCATAGTCATCGACAACCGTTATCCCGCGTGACACGCCCGCCAACTGGAAGCGCCGCTCAACACCGGTGAACTCCGCCAGCCCTGCGGCGATGCGCGGAAAAGGAACATTGAGTGCAATCCCCGACGCGGCAGCCGCAAGCGCGTTCCGCACATTGTGTATCCCTGGTACCCGCAGCGTTACAGCCCCGAGCGGCCGGTCTTCGTAGTAAACCTCAAAACCGGAACCACCGTTCTGCGGAATTATATCGCGTGCCGTAAGCTGCGCGCCGCTTTCCGTTGAAGTGCTGTATGTGATTTCACGAGCCGGTGAATTCAACCTGAGTTTCATCGCACCAGGATCATCTGCGCATCTCACTACAGTTCCGGCCGGCGCCACAAATTCCTCAAAGGCGCGCTCGATATCACTCAGATCGCGGTAGATATCCAGGTGGTCCTCTTCAACGTTCAGCACCACCGCCACCGTGCATCGGAGAGCAAGGAACGACCGATCATACTCATCGGCCTCGACAACGAACAGTCTGTCGCCCGCGCCGCCGCCGCGCCCCCGTCGCAGGTTGCCGTTCCATCGTCCCACTCTGCCACCAGCGATACCCACCGGATCCAGAGAGCCGGAAGCAAGCACGTCTGTGGTCATAACTGTTGTGGTCGTTTTTCCGTGCGTACCGGCAATTCCCACCACAACTCCGTCATTTACTGCCTCACCGAGTGCCTCTGCACGACGAATAAGCGGAATACCGGCAGCGCGAGCAGCAGCCATTTCCGGATGATCGGTTGGGATTGCCGACGAGTACACCACAGCACGTGCATGAGCAACATTCGCCGCGTCATGTGGAAGCACACTGATACCCAGACCCAGAAGATCCGGAGCACCCATGGTGTTGGTATCACTTCCGGTTACAGTAATGCCACGGCTGGCGTACAGTTCAGCCAGCGCACTCATTCCGGCACCTGCAATACCAATGAAATGAACCGGACTGTTGTCGTTCATATTCCCCTGCCGCTTTCGTTGGTCGGTTTAATCAACTGCAGGATGGCTTCTGCACTCCGAAGAGCAGCATCCGGTCGCGCACGCTCTAGCGCTGCATTCCGCATCGCTGTCAGACGTGCGTCGTCTCTCATCAGTGTGCGTACAGTTTCATCAAGCAGCCCGCCGGTAAGTTCGCTTTGCGGAATATGCAATGCAGCACCCGCCCGTTCGACTGCCCCCGCATTGGATGACTGATGGTCCCGTGCCGCCGACGGCAGTGGTACAAGCAACGACGGGATACCCCAGACGCCAAGCTCTGCAATGGTCATTGCACCTGCACGTGTTACAGCCAATGATGCTGCAGCGTACGCTTCGCTGATTGGTGAGAGATAATCCCTTACGCACACCATTGGTGATTCAAGATGACGGTATCTGTCAATGTGCCGACGTCCGGTCCCCCAGATAAGCGCAACTCCATCGGGGAGCCCGCGATCCAACCATGCCGCAACCGCGTCGTTGAGCGCCATAGCACCCTGACTTCCTCCGGTAACCAGCACAACAAATGCACCTTCAGTAAACCCCCATCGCGCACGTGCGTCGCGTGCAGATTCGCGTAATGCCGGCGGCGGTTCGACAGGTGCGCCCGGAGCCACCACAACCGCACCCGCACGCGTTACAAGCTGCGGCACTGACTCAGCGAAGCCTGCGAGTACCAACTTTGCGCGACGTGAAAAGAGCCGTGTAGTGAGGCCCGGATGACTGTCCGGCTCATGCAGCACTATCGGGACGTGTCGCCGGACACTCCACCCGAGAGCCACTGCTGCTGCATACCCACCGGTTCCTGTTGCTGCAACCGGAATGTGGCCAGCCATGGCGCGATCCAGCGCCCGCCAGGCAGTAATCGCGCCGCGCACCGTGAGTGCAT
Source organism: uncultured Gemmatimonadaceae bacterium (assembly GCA_964506655.1). Classification (GTDB taxonomy): domain Bacteria; phylum Gemmatimonadota; class Gemmatimonadetes; order Gemmatimonadales; family Gemmatimonadaceae; genus Gemmatimonas. The sequence goes on along the minus strand of CAZDMG010000060.1, from coordinate 11,661 downwards.
TCTTCGGGATCTCCTGCACCCGCCGGTAAAGCGGATGCAGGTCCAGCAACAGGTATGGGAATCCCGACTCCGGAAGAATCTCACGCTCGATACCACGCATGGCTCCAACGAAGAAAGGCTCAACCTGAGGATCAAGAGTGCGCAACGATTTTGCTATCGCAAGGCCCGGGTACAGATGCCCACCTGTACCGCCGCCAGCGAATAAAACGCGGACCGGAGCGGCTGACGCGCTTAACGTCACCGGACGCCTCACGCAGAAAGTGGATCGGTGGCGTGCGTGTTATGCACCATTTCCCGCCTGCTGCCGATGTTCACGATCACTCCCGTAGCAGCAAGTGTAAGCACCAGGTTGCTCCGCCCCGACGATATAAAGGGCAACGTAAGCCCGGTATTCGGCAGCAGGTCAAGCGCGACTCCCATGTGAATAAAGGCTGTAAAGACAGTCACAAAGGTCAGACCGAGTGCAAGAAGTGATGTAAAAGGAGAGCGGGCGTTTCTGGCTATGCGAAAACCAAGCCAGGCATACGCAGTAAAGAGCAGAACCACAAAAAGGATTCCCAGAAACCCGAACTCCTCACCGATCACTGAACCGGTGAAGTCGTTGATTACAAGTGGCAACCAGCCACGCTGCTGATTTCCCTGCCCGAAGCCGACACCGGTAAGCCCTCCCGAACCAATGGCTATAAGCGACTGCAGCTGCTGGTCCGAGGATGCCACGGCAGCACCACCAGCGGCGGCATCGGCTGCACGCGAAAAATAGGCCCCGATGCGGTTCAGAACATACGTGTGCTCTCTCAGCTTGAAAAACAGCAGCGGAGCTGATACTGCCGCAAGAAACACAAAGTGCGCGAGCCGCGCATTTGCAACGAAGAGCAGTACACCTGCCAGTAGACAAAACGTAAGGGCAACGGAAAAGTCAGGTTCGAGAACAGCCAGCATACTCAGCAGGCCGATTACCACTACAAACGGCAACAACCCTTTTTTCAGGTGGCGTATCGCTCCACCTTTCTTTACCAGCAGCATGGAAGTCCACAATATCACAGCGAACTTGGCAATTTCAGAAGGCTGAAGGCTGCCCCCGAAAACGAAGCGCTGCGAATTATTGAGCTGCGCCGAGCCCTGTCTGAGAATCACGGCCATCAACAGGATGCTAACTATCATTGCGGGCCACGCCAGTCGCCGCAGCTGGTCGGCGTCCACTTTGGCAGCAGCCGCAAATGCAGCGAGTCCGACGAGTACTCCTGTCAGCTGCTTCACCACATAATGATGCCCCGGGCGCCCTTCAATGGTCGCGGTGATCGCACTCGCACTGTAAAGCACAGCCAATCCGAACACAATGAGTACCGCAGTCACCAGCGTCAGTGCTTTTGCATCCGCACTCATCCGCCAGCGTTTCCGCCCGGAAATATGCTGACGCTCGCTCCCTTCTTCTGCAGCCTGTGGTGTCACCGGGAACGCAATATCAGCTGCCGTCACAGTTCTCCCCGTGCAAACGCAGCGAATGTGTTACCGCGCGCTGTATAGTCCGTGAACATGTCATAGCTGGAACAAGCCGGTGAAAGCAGAATTGCATCTCCGCTACGGGCGCAGTTGCTGGCGTACTCCAGCACGTCGGCAAACGAGGCGCCGTGCAACGGAATCAGCTCCACACCACCGCGGAGCTCCGATGCCAGATCCTGTTCGATCACACTGCACGCTTCGCCGTACGCAATTACCGCACGGCAATGCCCGCGTATATACGGTACAAGCTGCGTGTATGGCTCACCCTTATGCCTGCCACCAAGGAGCAAGACTGTAGGGCGTGTCATCCCTTTAAGTGCCACCAGCGTCGATGAAACATTCGTGGCCTTGGAATCATTGATCCAGAGCACCCCATTACGTTCAGCCACCGGTTCAAGCCGGTGCGCCAGCGGCCTGAACGACGCGAGCGCAGAGCCCAGACGCGCCCGGGACTCACCGGTATTGTGCGTCGGCTCCGCCACCATAACGGCCAGAAGGGCAGCAAGTGCATTTGCAATGTTATGCTCGCCTGCCAGCTTAAGCTGTTCGCGATGCAGTACCGGGTGTCCCAGCACACTCAGCATATCAGTGTCCCGGTTGTACCATGCGTCGGCACCAGCCGCCTCGCCGTTCAGCGAGAAGCGGTACACCCTGCCCGCCACCTTATCGACCATAGCGACGACATCCGGATTGTCAGCATCGATGACCCAACGCGACGCATGGTGCGCGTTGGCAAACATGCGTCTTTTGTCCGCGTAGTAGTCACGCGTTGTTGCGTAACGATCCAGGTGGTCCGGGGTGAGGTTGGTAAGCACACCAACCCACGGGTGGAATCCCGGGCTGTCGTGAAGTTGAAAGGACGACACTTCAAGCGCTGCCCAGTCAGGTTGCGGGTCCTGGATCGCTGCTTCCGATACCGGCATCCCGATGTTGCCTATGGCAGGTGCATTGTGACCCAACGACTGCAACAGGTGCGCAATGAGCGCTGTCGTTGTGGTCTTGCCATTGGTCCCGGTGACTGCAATCACACGCATCGCAGGAGCCAGCCTGAGTGCCACCTCCACTTCACTTATAACCGGCACCCGCGCGCGCACAGCTGCCACCACAGCAGCGGCACCGGGTGGGATCCCCGGGCTCACAACCACCATCGCGGCCTTCGCGATACGGTGCGGATCGTGCCCGCCCACCTGAGTCGCCACCCCGATTGATTCCAGACTCCGTGCGTTGCTGCGTATTACATCACTGTCGCCAATATCCGACACGTACAACTTCATACCGGCAGCATGAAGCAATCGCGCCGATGCGAAACCGCTCCGTGCGAGCCCAAGAACAGCTACCTCACCGCTGCGCGTTGCCAGAACACGCGCAACTTCAACAGCAGTCTCGCCGGGAGTCAGTGCAGCTATACCCATTCCGTTACCGCAATTTGAGTGTGCTGACCGCGAGTATCGCGCACAGGATCCCTATGATCCAGAAGCGAACAACCACCTGCGATTCGGGCCAGCCAAGCATTTCGAAGTGGTGATGCAGCGGCGCGCGCCTGAACACCCGGTTCTTCTGTGCGTACTCAAGGCCATAGCGCTTCCGGCGGTATCTGAACACCCGCCGCTGAATGATCACCGATAACGTTTCGGCAACAAAAACTCCGCCCACAATCAGGAGCAGAAACTCACTCTTGAGAAGCACTGCCACCGCTCCAAGGGCGCCGCCAAGTGCGAGCGATCCGGTATCTCCCATAAAAATGCGGGCCGGGTGCGCGTTGTACCACAGAAAGCCGATCGTGGCTCCTGCCAGTGCAGCACAGAATACTGTCAGCTCACCTGCACCGCGCAGATAAAAAATCAGGAGTGCGGCAGACGTATCAACTCGCCCCATCAGGTACGCAAAAACGCCAAAGGTCAGAGCTGCAATAGCCACAAGTCCGGTGGCAAGCCCATCCAGCCCGTCTGTAAGGTTGACGGCATTCGAGCACCCTGTAATGATGAACGTCACCCATGGTATATATAGCCACGACGCGATCGCTATGGCGGGCACTACGAGCACATACTTGAAAAACGGCAGTGTTGTACTGGCCGCCGGCAGCGTTGAAACCGGGAAGAGCAGCAGCACAACACCAAGCCCGACACCGCATGCAATCTGGCCCGCAAGTTTGTAACGCTCGACCAGCCCTTCGTTTTTTTTCCCTTCCCGCCGCTGCCGGAGTTTCAGGTAGTCATCCAGAAAACCAATTGCTCCCATCCATGCGGTTACCGCAAGCGCGAGCAGCACATATGGGTTGGAAAGCCTTGCCCAGAGGAGCACCGGCACAAAGAGTGCGATCAGAATCAGTACGCCACCCATGGTCGGGGTGCTGCCCTTCCCTGCGTGACTCTGCGGTGTCCCTTCGCGTACCACCTGATTAACCGACATTGCATGAAGTCGCCGGATCAGTATCGGACCAAAGATAAAAGTCACAAGTAACGCTGTGACAAAAGCGGCCGCCGAACGGAACGTAATGTAGTTGAGGAGATTGAACACGCTTACATCGCGTGCAAAAGGCTGCAGCAACGCGTAAAGCACTCAGCTCACCGCCCAGGACAGAAGAGACGGGAGCATCCTTTCCAGTCGCACTCCACGCGACGCCTTGAGAAGCACCACTGCATCTACTGCCAATCGCGGCTCGAGCTCCTGCCACGCTTCATCCGGACCTGCTGCATACAGTATGCGCGGGTCGCCCGGTGCAACCTTCCTGAAGGCACCAACGAAATCACCAACTGCAACGATCATATCTGCTTTGGACGCCAACGCTCTCTGAGCCACCTGCTCGTGCACTAAGGCGCTGGACTCCCCCATTTCGCGCATCGTGCCAAGTACGGCCACCTTCTGACGCGTGCCAGCTCTCTCTCCGCCGTCAGGCTCAACTGAATCAAAGAGATCCAGTGCCGCGATCATCGACGGCGGATTCGCATTATACGCGTCGTTGATGACGAGCAGGTTTCCAGCACGTTCCCAGCTCCCGCGCATTGGGGCAACCGGAGCAACTGCAAGCCCTTTCATAGCAGCCGCCACCGACGCACCACACGCTTCGGCTGTTGCGATTGCCAGCATCGCATTCTCTGCCTGATGCACACCAGAAAGGGGGAGGACCACAGACTCACCGCGAAAATGAAGCGCGGCTCGCCCTTCAGCATCCAGCATCCAACTGTCCGGCACTATATCCGGCAATACATCGCCGCTTACACGGTCTTCCGAGAGCGCGGTGGTGCGCACCGCTCTGGCAAGCGAGCGTGCGACACCAACTGCCTCCGGGTAACGCGCAGGCAATACAGCAAGCGTCACCCCTCTGAACACCTCGCACTCCTCGCGCAGAACTCCTGCCATATCGGTGAGACCTTCGAGATGCTCTTCCCCTATCGAAGTGAGCACCGCCATATCCGGCTGAACAACATCACGGAGTATCCCGACTTCACCTGGCGAGCTTGTGCCGATCTCCACGATCGCTATCTCAGCGCTCCCGCGTATTGCCAGCAATGTCAGTGGTACACCTACGCGATTATTCATATTGCCGCGCGTCGCATGCACTTCAAACGATTCACCAAGTGCCGCTGCCAGCAGATCCTTTGTGCTCGTCTTTCCATTGGAGCCGGCTACCGCGATAACACTCCGCCCCCACACGCGGCGCCATTTGTTGGCAAGGAGTCCAAGTGCATCGAGAGTATCCCCGACTACATAAACCGGCAAACCAAGCCCAACGGCAGAAGACGCATCTGATACAACAAGCCCGGATGCGCCCGCATCGCGCGCTTCGCGCAGGAACCTGTGCGCATCGAAATTATCACCGGTAAGCGCAACAAACAGGTCGCCCTTCGCTATCGTCCTGGTATCAGTGGATATTCCACCAAACGGTATGTCGCCGCCCGGACCACCGCCCAGCGCCTCCGCGACTCTGGCGCGTGTCCAGTACGGATGCGGTGTGTCCGGTATTACCGGAGCAGTCCTTTCGAAGGCGACTCCCGGCCTCACTTCAGATGATGTCATCCTGCCCCACTGCCTTTGATTCTCTCCACAATAATGCGTTCATCGAATGGATATGAAACTGTGCCTCTGATCTGATAAGTCTCGTGCCCTTTTCCGGCAAGCAGGACGACATCCGCGCTTCCGGCTATGGAAAGTGCATACCGGATCGCTTCTTCCCGGTCTGCAATGCGGACGTGGCGCGACTCCGTCTGTTCCATGCCGGCCTCGATGTCATCCAGTATTCTTTCGGGGTCTTCTGTTCTTGGATTGTCGCTGGTAAGGATCACGGCGTCCGCAAGCCTTTCCGCAATATGACCCATTACCGGTCGCTTTCCGCGATCCCGGTCACCACCACATCCAAAAAGCACGATTACCCGCCCACCGGGAGCAAACAATCGGACAGCCGTGAGAACCCGTTCCAAAGCATCCGGGGTGTGCGCGTAGTCACGCAGCACGGTTGGTGCATCGCTTATGCGCTCCAGTCGCCCATTCACCTGTGGGACTCCCGGAAGTGCCGCTGCTGCAACCGACAGTGGTACTCCAAGCGCCATTGCAGCAGTCGCGGCTCCCAGCACGTTCAGCACATTGAAATCACCCACCAGCGGACTGGACGTCCATTCAGCACCATCGTTGGTCACAAGCATGAAGCGCGCTCCCTCCGGACCATACGAGATCTCGCGCGCCATGACATCGGCAGGACCAGAAACGCCAAACGATATATGTCGCGCGGCCGGTACAACGTGCCAGGCTGGGTCATCCGCATTCACGATGGCAGCTCCATCGGGTGCCAGCAATAAGGCCAGACGCAACTTGGCGCTGAGATACGCTTCCATTGTGCCATGATAGTCCAGATGATCGCGGGTAAGATTTGTGAATACCGCGGCGCTGAATGTCACTCCGTCCACCCGGTGCTGGTCCAGTGCATGGGAGGAAACTTCCATCGCTACCGCTTGCACACCACGTGCGACAAGGTCAGCAAGCACAGACTGCAGCGCAACGGGGCCTGGTGTGGTAAGACCGGCCGATCCTGGAACCAACTCACCCGGAGAACCGATAAGCGTTCCAAGTGTCCCGATCGAAGCCGCCTTAAGACCTCCCGTCTCAAGCAAATGCCTAAGCACACCCGTCGTCGTCGTCTTCCCGTTCGTTCCGGTAACACCAACAATGCGCAGCCTGCGGGACGGCCAGTTGAACCATGCAGCCGCAGCTATGGCAACTGCACGCCGACTGTCGTTGACCACAATGCACGGAAGCAGCACATCACCGGGATCTTCAACTATCGCAAGGCCGGCACCGCGGTCGGCTGCATCACGCAACCACTTGTGACCATCCTGCACAGAACCGCGAACAGCTATAAAGCACACGCCATCCGTTACCGCACGGCTGTCATCCGTTATTGCTGGAATTTCCAGTGGAAAATCCCCGCGCGCTGATACCAGGAGTCCTGCATCACGCAGCGCATTCACCACACGTGTCAGCCCTTCGTTCATTGTGCCATTTCCAATGTTACAACGGACCCTGCCGGCACTTTGGTTCCAGCGGCCGGACGGGTCTTGCCGCTTGTTCCTTTAACGAGCTCGACTTCGAAGCCTGCTGCACGAAGTGCGCGCACGGCATCGCGCAGATTAAGGCCCTCAACACGCGGGATCTCACGCAGGTCGACCGGTGGCGCTTTAGCCTTGGTTCCGCGCTCACGCGAAGAGTCTGTTGCCTTGAGCGAAACAACCACACGTGCGGGTGCTGCAACCTGTTCTGAACCCGGGCCGGCAGTATGCGCACTATCGGCACCATCAGTGCGATCTGATAGTATGCGCTGAATCGGAGTATCGTACGATTCAGGCTCCACGCGTTCACCACCGGCCGCCCGCGCGGCATCTGACTTTCTTGCAACCGCAGCAAGCGCTACCTTGTCGAGCGAACCGTCTCTCGCCGCAATCGCCTCTCTGAGCACAGCTCTGACCATCGGAGCAGCAACTACACCACCGAAGTACACACCTTTGGGGTCAATCAAACGCGCAACAAATACAAACTGTGGCTGTTCGGCGGGAAACATTCCCGCAAAGCTCGCGTTATAGCCATTTGCCACATACCCCCGTCCTTCCCAACGTCGCGCGGTGCCACTCTTCCCTGCAACATCAAAAAGCTCAAGGCGTGCTGCCGTGGATGTACCTGAGTCCACCACTGACGCCAGTATATCGCGCATCTGATTCGCGCCTTCGCTGCTCAGCACACGTCGGACCACGCGCCGTTCATGCTTATACACGGGTGTGCCGTCGGCTGCTCTTATCTCCCGCACCAGAGTGGACTGCAGCAACTCGCCACCACTCGCAATTGCACCATACGCCATCGCGATCTGCAACGGTGTAGCGGATAGTTCATAACCCATTGCATACGCCGATGCAGTTGGCTTCGTCCACTCCTGAGGTGGGCGCAGGCGCCCGCGCGATTCCGATGTAAAGGAAACACCGGTCGGGACACCGAACCCGAAATCACGGAGCACCTCAAATTCTTCCGCAGGTGAAAGGCGCAGTGCCAGTTTCACCGCACCGATATTGCTTGAATACCGGATGACGTCGCGTACACTCATGGCCGCTGCACGGTGTTCATCGCTTATCGGCAGTCGCCGGCCGTCCATCTGCCAGCGTCCATTCTCCGTATTGATGATCTCCTGCTCCTGTGCGCGTCCGATATCCAGCAGCCTGGATACGATGAACGGTTTCATCACCGAGCCGGGTTCATAAGCTTCCGTGAGCGCAGTAGTAGCAGGTGCTGGTTTTCCGTTTCTGGCGCCCGCCATTGCAAGGATGGCCCCGTCTCTCGCGTCAACAATCACGATGTCGCCACCGGACGCACCGGTTTGTTCCATCGTTGTGCGCAATTCCCTTTCCGCGATGTCCTGGAGGGACTGGTTCAGTGTAAGGACAACCGTGTGCCCCTGTCTGGCCTCAACGCTTGCAACCTGCGGGGATTCCATCGGCAATCCACTGGGGTCTTTCACCAACGCCCTTCGTCCGGCTGATCCACTCAGCCAGTAATCCAGCTCCTCTTCCAGTCCACCGCGTGCAACACCTGCCGCATCTACAGCCCCAAGTATCCTGCTCATGCCAGCCGATGCAGAATACTGGCGCTGGTGTTCCCACATGAATCGCACACCCGGCAATTTCAACAGTGGTGCCACTTCACTCGGCCTGAACAGCTGACGCGTTTCGACCCACTTACGGCTGGTATCGAAAACCTGACGGATCGTACGGTCGCTTACTCCCAGACGTTTGAGCTCGCTTCTGAGTTGCTCCGGAGCATCCTTGTTCTTTTTGGTCGCACGTACATTGGCAGGTGTGATTCCCACCCTGATAAGCTCTCTGGTTTCCGCGAGCACCGTGTTTCCGGCATCCAGGATAGCACCACGTGGTGGCAGGACCGTATCGCTACGGAATTGTTGCACAGCCGCACGCCGCGTCCAGACTTCACCGTCTATGAGTTGCACCCTTGCCGCGCGAACCAGAATGGTAGCTGCAAATGCCAGGAGTGTCAGGTGGACCAGTGCTGCACGCCATCTGATCACTTTGACAGGAGCTACTCCTTCGCTCCCGTTGGAGGGCTCATAGCCGGCGTTCATCGGGCCCTTCCCGCGGCCGCGTCGGCGGCGCTCTGTTGCAGCCGAGGCGCTGCTATCGTGTGCACCTGCCTTTCAGTTGCAACACGCATACCCAGCAACTGCTCTGCCCGCTTTACAACAACGCGATTACTGGAAGCTTCCCTGATGTCGTGCTCAAGTGACTTGATCTCAGTCTCCAGTTCGCGGCGCTGTCTTTCGAGCTGCGCCATCTTGCGACCTGCCTCAACACCCGCACTTCGTCTCCAGACAACAACGAAGGTGACAGCAAGGAACAACACGAAAGCACCGACAACGGTGCTCCAGCGGAAGGATTTCTTCCTGGCAGTAGCCATCAGCTACCCAGTCGCCAGGCACGGAGGCGCGCGCTCCGAGCACGCACGTTCGCTGCGACTTCATCATCACCCGGAGTTATCGCCCGGCGGGTGATTGTGGTACCCAGTGGTTTCCCGCGACAGGTGCAGACGGCCTGCTTCGGTGGGCAGACACACGCAGCACTCCACTCCCTGAATGCGTGTTTAACCAGCCGATCCTCGCCGGAGTGATAGCTGATAATTGCCAGAATCCCGTCGGGCCTCAGTCGATCGCGCAACACGGGCAATGCCAGCTCCAGGCTGTGTAGCTCATCGTTGACTGCGATACGTATCGCCTGGAATATCCGCGCAAAGTCCGGTGCACCGCTGCGCGGGCCAAGCACAGCGCGGATAGCGTCAACGAGATCGTCGGCGGTAGCGAATGGGCGTCGGTCGCGACGCTTGACAATCTCGCGTGACAATCGCGCAGCTCGCGGTTCATCGGCGTATAGACGCAGCAGAGCTGTCAGGTCAATCTCGTCGATTGAGTTCAGCAACTCAGCCGCGTTCTGTTCAGAATCCTCACCCATTCGCATATCAAGCGGCGCTCCCTGACGAAATGTGAAGCCGCGTGCAGGGTCATCGAATTGTGGTGAGGAGACGCCGAGATCGAGCAAAATGCCGTCGAATTTTTCTGAGTAGGCGAGGCCGGCTTCGCTGAGGTATGCGTAGTTTCCCTGCAAAGCACGGAAACGCCCGACGCGTTCCTGATCTGCCAGTCTTTCGCGTGCAATAGCGAGGGCCCGCGGGTCACGGTCGATCCCCGTGACGCGGGCACCTCCTACGAGCAGGGCGGCTGCATGACCACCCAGACCGAGCGTACAGTCGAGTATGCTTTCCTTGCCCGCAAAAAGCGCTTCCACCTCCGGCAACAGGACCGGAATATGGTGAGCGGCGGGTCGTCCTGAGGATGATGTTCTAACCGGAGTCACACTGCGTAGGTAAAAGGAGATTGCAGCAGGCGGGTCAATAGTTAGTCGTGCGCAATCGATACCGTCAAGTAATCATAACAGGTAGTTTCATGTGGGTATTACGGGGGCCGGAAGAGATGTGATACGCAGCACCCGGAAGTCTGTGCCTTGAGAGTATCACCAGACCGGGGGATACAAACGACAGGAGCCCGCTCGTGACTTGAGCGGGCTCCCGGTTTCAGGTAAAATAGCGCGTCAGTTACAATACGCTGCCATCATTCCTTCTACGTTCTGGCTTATGGCAATCGTGCTGTTCATGAGCGCTCTCATGGCGTCCGGCGCAAAGGCACCACCCTTTGGAAGCATGATCATGGCTTCCACGAGCATGTCATTTGCCTCTTTGGTGAGCTCACATGACTTGGCCTCCTGGGCCTGCACAAGAAGCATCGGACCAAGCTGGGCGTAAACCGCTCCAAGTATGAACTGCGACTGAACTTTCTGCTCGGGAGTTGTGATAGAGTCAGCGTACGCCGCTACAGCCAGGGCTTTTCTGAAATCATCCACCGACTTTGCCTCAGCCGCGCGAGCGCGTAGCTCGTTGGCTGCGTTCACCACCATGGCCCGGACAGCCGAAGTGGTATCGCCAGCTGCTATCAAAGCCCTCGCTGCCGGAACGATCTCTTCGGTGCGGTTCAGGTCTCTGAGCAGCTGAAGCCTCAGCCCAGCACCACTTTCAACGGCAACCTGCGCATCGAGGGCTCTGTCCAGGACTTCCAGCGCCTGCTGAGACTGGCCGGCAGCGCGGAGTGAGCTGACCTGCAATCCAACCAGTGTACCGCTGCTCGGGAATTTCGACACACCTCGCGCAGCAAACTCGGCAGCCTTCTGCGGCTGGCTGTCACGCTGCATAGCGATCGTGGATGTGATGAAATAGGAGGTATCCGCGTTGGCGGTGTCCAGCTTGATCAACTCTTCACCGGCAACGAGCATGTCGCTGTAGGCGCGCGTGGCATACAGAATGCGCCAGCGAAGACGCAACAGCTCCGGGTCGGCCGGATTAAGAGCGACAGCCGAGTCGATAATTGGCCGCGCGATCCCGGGGTTGGCCTCTGAGGCGATGATCTCAATGATGCGAGACACCATTGCACCGTCGGTAGGATCGGTCTGCAGGAGCCGCGTCAGCGTTACGATCATGGAATCGCTCTCACCCATATCCTGATACGCCTGAGCCATGAACTGCAGTCCTGGGCGGCTCCTGGGATAAATGCGTGTGATCTCCTTTGATACC